>CANHBY010000211.1 GCA_947458895.1 Burkholderiales bacterium
CTTCGTGCAGGAAGAGCTCTGGAGCGGCTTCAACGGTGTGGCCCGCGTGCTGGCCGAGTTCATCTACCAACATGGCCCCATCGCTTTTGGGCTGTTTGTGGCCCTGTTGTCATTTGGGGTGTGCTCATTGCCGCGCTGGACCGGCCTGCTCCGGCTCAAACTGGAAAAATGGCCCTTGTTCAGCCTGTACCGTGACCTCCAAACTGGCCTGCTGCTGACCTCCCTGGCCATGCTGCTGCAAACTGGCAGCACCCTCAAGGCAGCCATTGAAGACATGTCAGGGGTGTCTTCACGTTGGCTGCGCTGGCACCTGCGCCGGGTGCTTGCCTCGCTGGACGACAACCCCAACGCCGTGATTGATGCCTTCAGCAGGGGCCTGCTCTCGCCCTACTTGCTTTCGCGCGCGACCACGCTCAAGCGCTCGGCCCCAACCTTCTCTCATGTATTGATTGAACTGGGCACCAAAGAGGGCCCACGGGTGCTCAACCGGGTCAAGCTGACCGCCCTCACGGCCAATGTGGTCGTGGTGGGTGCCCTGGCCGTTTTGGCGGGGATCATGGGCTTGGCCTCGATGACCGTGCCAGGTCGTTTTGCCTCGCTCATGGAGCCCACCCAGGCCATGACGCTCAAGGCCCAGCACGCGGCGCGTACAACCCCCGGCCTGGCACAACCCTCAAGGTCACAGCCATGAACCGCAAGTTCTTACCGAGCCCCGGCGCCAGGTTGCGCCCGCGCCGCCAGCGAGGCAACGCGCTGATCATGACCTTTCTGGCGTTGATCGTGTCGGCCCTGGCCATGGCTGGCTACATGGAAGGCAAACAGGTCGAAATAAAAACCAATGCCGGTAAGGCTGAGGCCACGGTGCTCGATCTTCTTCGCAATGCCACCAATGCCTTGATTTTTGAACACTCGATCGATATCCAACTCGGCCAGCCCGTGCGCAAAACTCTGGGCAACAACACCATCACCATCACACCCGTGACTCAAGGCTCCGATCTGGTTTGGCAGCCCAGCCTGGCCCAACTGGGTGACATGGGCTATTTGCCCACCGGTTGGAACACCAGCACCTCAGCCCTCAATGACGCACCCTACGTCATCAGCTTTTATCGCACGCCTCTGGGCTGTACGCCAGTTGATTGCAACATCGAAGGCGCCGTGGTCATCCAGGGCCCCATCCTGGATCGCAGCACCGGCCGCAGCGATGGCATCGTGATTGGCCCCATTCTTCAGAAAATCGGCGCCAACAGCGGCGTTTCACTCGTCACCGATCCAGCCACACTACGGGGTTTCGACCAAACATGGAATATGCCCAACCCGGTGGCCGGAAGCCCTGCGGGGGTGGTTGCAGTGCGTGTGGGAGACACCGCCAGCGCCTACGCCGCCTTCGTTCGCCGAGGCGACCCACGTGACCCCAACCTGAGGGGAAATCTCAGCGCGCTGGGCAACCTCAGCATCGGCGGCACCAGCGCGCTCAATGGCGCCGTCACGCTCAACAATGCGTCCTTGCAGCTTAACAACGCGGCAGGCACCAACTGCGTGAGCATGTTGCCCAACGGCACGGTCACGATCAACTGCACAGGCGCCTTCAACACCACAACTGGCACCTTCACGGCAGGCCTGAGTGCCGGCAATCTCGCATTGGGCCGCACAGACCCAAACACTCTCAGCGTGAGCGCAGGCGACCTCTTCGTGGCAGGTTCGGCGGGCGGCATGGTCCGGCTCACCAGCACGGGCGACATTGAGGCCTCACAGGATTTGAAGGCCGGCCGCACCCTCTCGGCACCCACATTGCAACTCACCACCCCCGTGTCAGAAGGCACGGCATGTCAGGTTGGCGAGGTGTCGTCACTGACCGGCGGCGGGCTGGCGGTTTGCCCGGCAGGAACCTACGTGGCAGCCGTTCGATACGGCACCAACAAAACCTCCTGCACAACAGCGGGAAGCCGAGCCATCGACCCTGTCACCACAGAAGACCTCTTGTGCCGCAATGGCCAATGGGGTGTCGCGACAGCCTTTGTCAGTGACTCGGTATTCATGGGCAGCACCTCTGTTGGCCACGGAGACACCGTGCCCATGCCGCCATGCCGCGACACCGGAACTCAGCCGCCAATACCTGCGCTGTACCTCATGCCCGCCAACGAAGCGACTGCGCCGGTCCTGAACCGCAGCGCCTCGATTGCCCCCAACATCACGCGCACTTTGATTAACGGCTACTACGCTGGCGGAGCCTGGGTTGTCTCGCTGCGCAACGGCGACAACATCGGTGTGATTGGCAACAGCGCCATTGCCCAGGTGTATTGCCGCTACCAATGACACTCGACTCAACCTAGAAACACGGATCCTGTGAAGCTCATCCACCTCATCACCTCTATCGCTCTAGGTTTCACCGTCGTCACGGCCACCTGGGCCGGCGGTTGGGACGACTCTGTCTCGTCAAGCCGTGGCACGATCAAGACGCCCCCAACGCCACCGCAGGGAAGTGACGTACGGAAGTTCTTTCAAAGTGGCTTCAGGCCTGGCAAGCAAGGCTTCCGCAACGCAGGCGATGTCAATGCCCTGTGCGGCAGTGCTTACCAAAACCTCACGGGTGTACCGATCACCGTCACCATCGTGCCAGGTGGTAGCAAAGACCGTTATGCCCACCTTTTCGTCAAGCAAAACCCTGATGCCGGCTGGGTCAACATGGCCTACTCGCAAAACACCATCCCAGCCTCCGTTGTGGTGCCTGACCAGGCCGTCTACTGCCCCACCATGAACGAGCAAGGCAGCTTTTACGTCACGGTGCTCCAAGGGGGCGATCGCGCCGCAAGCACCTACGCCGTCGAGTACAGATTCTGGTCTGATGAAGGTGTTCAGCCTGGGTTCATCTCCATGGAGCCCCAATTCGGCTGCAGAGATGTGGTGGCCATCCGCACCTATTACGTAAATAACCTGCCAGCGAGGCGCAATTACATGATCCGGGGGTGGTCGGGAGAGCTGATCCCCGCCTATCGAGCTGAACAAGGCGTTTGCGAGATCCCGCCGCCTTACGACAACGGCGGCGGCCAATAGGCCATCAGCGCAAGCCTAATTGGGATCACGGAATTTTTTGTTTTGTTTGTAGTTTTCTTTTTTTTCAGAAAGAGTTGTATGAAGTTGATCGTAAAAAGCTCCCCCAATGTGGTGGCCATCCGCACCTATTACGTGAACAACCTGCCAGCGGGGCGCAATTACATGATCCGGGGGTGGTCGGGAGAGCTGATCCCCGCCTATCGAGCTGAACCAGGCGTTTGCGAGATCCCGCCGCCTTCCGACAACGGCGGCGGCCAATAGGCCATCAGCGCAAGCCTAATTGGGATCACGAAATTTTTTGTTTTGTTTGTAGTTTTCTTTTTTTTCAGAAAGAGTTGTATGAAGTTGATCGTAAAAAGCTCCCCCAAACAGCGCGGTAATGCACTGCTCTTCACGCTTCTGGCCTTGGTGCTTGGGGGTATTGGCCTGACGGTGGGGGTACAGCAATATCAAGAGGCTGAACGGGCCACTGCGGTGCAAGCCATTGTGGGTGAAGTGAACTCGATCATCGGAGCGGCGAGACAGAACTTCGGCCAATACAACTACTCCGGGCTCACAACCGCCTCGGCTGTAGGCAGCCAGGTGATTCCGCCCTATTTATCCACCGATGGAACCACTGCAACCCACAGGCTCAACGGTGCCATCACCTTGATAGAAGGAACGGACACGGCAGCAACGGCAGTTCTGAGTTACGCCGGTGTGCCCTCGGCCCTTTGCATGAACATTGTCAACGGCACCCATGGAATGGCTCGGCAAGTTCAGGTGGACACCACCGATGTGAAGCCCCTTGACGGCACCGTCCAGTTGGGGGCACTCACCACTCAGTGCACAGGAGCAGATACCGTCACCATCGCCTGGACCATCGGCAGATCCTGATGAAATCTATAGGCCCGCCGCCATTCAAATGGCTATTGCCTTCGGGCCTATCGAAAAAGGACTGAATAATCC
>CANHBY010000212.1 GCA_947458895.1 Burkholderiales bacterium
AATGTCTTTCGTTCTGGGCGCCTTCAGGCGCAGCACCTGCACGCCGTCCATCAGCTCAACAGACCAGGGCTTTTCCAGCTCGACTGAGGGCAGTATCACAGTGACCTCGTGCCCCTGACGAACGAACTCGCGCGAAAGGTCTCGCAGCTGCACAGCACCCGAGGTGCGAAGCGGCACAAAGGTGTCCGCAATCGCAATCCTCATGCGGCCTGGGCTCTCAGTACTGTTTCCAGACCACGCGGTTCACGTAGTCGGTGTAGCTGTGAATGATGCGCACCACTTTGTCGCTCACGTTGGGCATGCTGTAGTCATTCACCAAGCGCAAGTTGCGCTCAGTGCCGCGGCCTTGGGTTTCAAGCACCGCCAACCCCTGGCGCACACGCTCGAGCTCCAAGCCCACCATCATCACGGCCGCCTCCTCCATGCCCTCGGGGCGCTCATGGGCCTCACGCAGGTTCAGCGCAGGGAAGTTCAGAATTGATGATTCTTCATTGATCGTGCCGCTGTCTGACAGCACGGCCTTGGCTTGCATTTGCAGGTTCACATAATCATGAAAGCCCAGCGGCTTGAGCAGCTGCACCAGTGGGTGAAAGGTTGCGCCAGTTGCATCGACCCGCTTCTGAGTTCGGGGGTGAGTGGACACAATGACTGGCAAAGCGTGGTCTTCGGCCAGCGCATTGAGCACCTGCACCAGTTTGGCAAAGTTGCGCTCGGGCTCAATGTTTTCTTCGCGGTGGGCGCTCACCACGAAATACTGTTGGGCCCTTAACCCTAGGCGAACCAAGGCATTTGAGGCTTGAATCTGGGGCAGGTAGTGGTGCAGCACTTCGAACATCGGGCTGCCGGTCTTGATGACCTGATCGGGGGGCAAGCCTTCGCGCAGCAAATAATCGCGCGCAATGGTGCTGTAGGTGAGGTTGATGTCTGCCGTGTGGTCCACGATGCGGCGATTGGTTTCTTCGGGCACGCGCTGGTCAAAGCAGCGGTTGCCCGCTTCCATGTGAAAAATAGGCACCCTGCGGCGCTTGGCCGGTATCACTGACAAGCAGCTGTTGGTGTCGCCCAGCACCAGCATGGCCTCGGGTTGCACTTGGGCTAACACGCCGTCTACTGCGGTGATCAAATTGCCAATGGTGTTCGCCGCACCCGTGCTGCCCTGGGCGCTGTTTAAAAAGAAGTCAGGCTTGCGCACCCCCAGGTCATCAAAGAACACCTGGTTGAGTTCATGGTCGTAGTTTTGGCCTGTGTGCACGAGCACATGGTCGCAATGCTGATCCAGTGCAGCCAACACGCGAGACAAGCGAATAATTTCGGGCCGTGTACCGACCACCGACATGACTTTGAGTTTTTTCATCATTCAATTCTCAGAGGGGGCAGGCATAGGTGTCAGGTTGAGCGCGGTCGAACACCTCATTGGCCCAGAGCATGACCACCATTTCGTCGTGGCCGATGTTAGTGATGTCGTGGGTCCAGCCGGGTACCGTTTCAACAATTTCCGCCTTGTCACCGCAGGTTGCCAGTTCGTAGCTTTCGCCGGTATGCATGTGGCGAAATTGAAAGCGGGCTTGCCCCTTGATGACCAGAAACTTTTCGGTCTTGCTGTGGTGGTAGTGCCCACCGCGTGTCACGCCTGGGTGTGCAGTGAAGTAAGAAAACTGGCCACAATCGGGTGTTTTGAGCATCTCGACGAACATGCCTCGGGCATCACCATGCTGTGGCACTTGATAGCGGAATGATTCTGTTGGCAAGTAGCTCACGTAAGTCGAGTACAAAGCCCTGACCCAGCCAGTGCCTACGCGCTCTGTGATCAAACTGGAGCGGCTGCGCTTGAACGCCATGATCTGATCAGCCAGCTCACCCACGCGGGTGGTGTACTGAGGGGTGATGGTTTCGAAACCTCCCGAATCGGCGGCCGCATCAGCGCCATCCATGAGCTCAATGAAACGCTCCACCACATCGTCTACATAGACCAGTGTCATGGGAGCAGCCGGATCATGGATTTGAATGGGCAGATCACGCGCAATGTTGTGGCAAAACGTGGCCACGGCCGAGTTGTAGTTTGGCTTGCACCACTTGCCAAAAACATTGGGCAGGCGAAACACATGCACAGGCACACCGCTTTGAGCCTGCAAATTGAACAGCGCAAGTTCAGCCGCACGTTTGCTCAGGCCATAAGGGTTGCCATTCGGGTTGCCATTCGCCGCCTGTGTCGATGAGCTGTAGATCACCGGTATCGCCCGCCCACTTGCGGCCATTGCGGCCAATGCAGCACAAAGCGCATGGCTGAGGTCAGCGTTGCCAGACACAAATTCTTGCGGATCTTGGGGACGGTTCACCCCCGCCAAGTGAAAAACAAACCCGACACCCTGCAGCAGCGCCGCAAGCTCTGAGGCGGAATTTTCTCGTGTGAAGCAAAGCACTTCGACATCTTTGCGTTCTTTAAGGCGCAATTGCAGGTTCTTGCCCACAAAGCCATTCGCGCCGGTGATCAAGACCTTCATGCCTTATTCCTCAGGCTCAACATGCTCACCCCGCACGGTGGCCTGCATGAACCGCAGCTTCATCAGCAAAGCCTGCATGCCAGCAACGTCGAGCCGCGTGGTGTTGTGGGAGTTGTATTCAACCGCTTCGGAGATCTTCACTTCACCCTGCTCAACAAACTTGCCATAGTTCAGATCGCGCAAATCGGGGGGCACACGGTAGTAGCCCCCCAAGTCCTGCGCGGCCACCATCTCTTCACGGCTCAACAACCCTTCAAACAACTTCTCGCCATGACGGGTGCCGATGATGTGGATGGGGTGCTCAGGCGCACCCAACAATCCAGTCAATGCCCTGGCCAGCGTGTCAATGGTGGCCGCAGGCGCCTTTTGAACAAAAATATCGCCCGGACTGGCATGTTCAAATGCATACAAAACCAAGTCCACCGCATCATCCAAGGTCATCATGAACCGGGTCATGTTCGGGTCAGTGAGGGTGATGGGCTGCCCCGCGCGAACCTGTTGAATAAACAGCGGAATCACCGAACCGCGTGAAGCCATCACATTGCCGTAACGGGTGGCGCAAATCACAGTTTGCGACGACGACCGTGACTTGGCCACAACCACTTTTTCCATCATCGCTTTGCTGATGCCCATGGCATTGATGGGGTAGACCGCCTTGTCAGTGCTCAAACACACGACCCGCTTGACGCCGCAATTGATGGCCGCCTCTAACACGTTCTCAGTGCCTAGGACATTGGTCTTGACGGCCTCCAGGGGGTGAAATTCGCAGGACGGGACCTGCTTGAGCGCAGCGGCGTGATAAATGAAATCCACACCACGCACGGCGTTCATGACCGACTGGTAATCACGCACATCCCCAATGTAAAACTTGAGCTTGGGGTTGTTGTACTTCCTGCGCATGTCATCTTGCTTTTTCTCGTCGCGGCTGAGGATGCGTATTTCAGCTAGGCCAGAGTGTAGAAAACGGCGCAACACGGCATTGCCAAATGAACCGGTGCCGCCAGTGATTAGCAGAGTCCGATCATCAAATGTTCTGGAAATCATGAAAAACCTCTCAATGATTCGACTTGAAAACGCCAACGTAGGATTCACCCTGAGACCATCGCAGGGAGCCGAAAACAAGAAGCAATAACCAATTGATTATGCCCAGTGGAAACCTGTTCAAAATAGGAACACCGGAGAAAAATGTGCTTCCTGAATACAAACTGCTGAAGCCATGTGATTCGATCAGATTATCCCAGTTCTGCTTGTGCTTCAGGGAAACATGATCGTCTCTGTATCCAGGCCAGCGATCTTTCATCAGCCGAGCTCCGACGCCAGAAAGGTTGGGCGTGGTCACAAGAAAGATTCCACCAGGCTTCAGATGTGCCTTAACGTTGTCCAGCATCGATCCGGGGTTGTACAAATGCTCAATAACCTGGAACGACACAATCAAATCGTACTGATTAAGACCCAGCGAGAAATTTTCGGCGTTTCCCTGGTG
>CANHBY010000213.1 GCA_947458895.1 Burkholderiales bacterium
GGTCCCCGGCGAGGCTTTGCAACGCCGCGCAAGGCCTTTTGAAGAACAACCCTTCGGGAAAGTGGTCATTGGGGCGCAGCGCGGCGTTGCACGTCTCGCCAAGGCGAATAGCCTTGGCAGCGCCGCGCGCCTTGCCCCGCGCCCCAATGACCGCGTTCGCACTGGCATCTTTAGTGTTAACAGGCCCTAAGGGGCAGCTGCGCCGCGCGGTTGGCGCCGCAGTGTGCCATTTGGTGGGTGATCTGGGCGTGACTGTCGCTGCTGGCTTGCCGCAGGTAGGCAGCACCACTCCGTTTACGCGATTGTCGGAATGAGCATGGTCAAGGTGTGTGAGAACCCGGCTGATGTGCTCGTTGCGCTGCATGTCATCGGCGCCAGCCTACCTACTTGCCGAGAACTCCACCGCAGGGGCCCCCTTGAGAAAATCTTCCAATCGCGCAATCGTGCGAAGCCGATTCCCGTTCATGTTGATCGCCTCCTGGCTCCCCCGTCAATTCGCCGCATATCCCTCGCGTGAGGCTCATACTTGGTGGGAAATACGGACCCCGTTAAGGGTCACACCAGTTTGTACAATGTCTGCGTTTGGGGCCACAAAATTAAATGCTACAATCTCAGGCTCTACGGTGGCTGTAGCTCAGTTGGTAGAGTCCAGGATTGTGATTCCTGTTGTCGTGGGTTCGAGCCCCATCAGCCACCCCATCAAAATCAAGCAAAAAGCCCCGCCCTCACCGGCGGGGCTTTTTGCTTTGTGCGCCCGTGCCGGTCGCACTCGTTGAACACAGCGAAGCGCAACTGCATGAGGGTGACCGAGTGCGGGGGGAGGTGCTCAACCCAGGCCAAGAATGGGGTGATCAGCTCGACGCTTGGAATGCTGACAAAAAAGATGCGATCGTCCCTTGTCTGGCAACGGCCCCTGGCGAAAGCTTCCGGGGCCGGCTCAAAGCAGCCAGCGTGCACGGGCGCAAATTTGCCGCTCGAGCACAAGCCGCGATGGCCGTGATGGACTGGATGTCTTTTCACAATTGCACCAGGCTACATTCTTCGCTCGGCCACGTCCGCCCGATGAAATTTGAACAGCGCTGGTTCACGGCGCAGCGTAAAAAATCCGCGTAGACCGTAGGCCAACAACGACGGTGAATAGAGGCAAGGTCAGTGGCTTGATCGTTGCTCAAACAGCCCTTTTTCCACAGATCGCCGAATGGAAAAAGTTCAATTGCTAGGAATTGATTTTGGTTTGAAGATGGCGACAATTTTTCTAGTCTTACTGCCCATAATTTGCACCGACATGACAATTTTTTTCAAAGAAACTCCCACCTGATCATAGAATCCGAGCGGTCCGATTTGCAATAAAAACCCAAGGAGATTAGCTGTGCTGAATTGGCTCAAAGGTAAGGCCAACGAGGTGTCCAACACCTTGCGGGATGAGGTAAAAAAAATCAAGAATCAATCGTTCCTTGAGGGTGTAGTGGCGGGTTGCACCCTGGTAGCTTTCGCGGACGGCGTTGTGCGACCCGAAGAAAAGCAAAAGATGATGGGCTTCATGCGTAACAACGATGCGCTCTCCGCCTTTGACTCAGGCGACATCATCAAGCTGTACGAGAAGTTTGCTGGTCGCTTCGAATTCGATCGATCCATCGGCGAGGCAGACGCCCTTCAAGCCGTGGCCAAGCTCAAGAAAAGCGAGAACGAGGCACGTCTGCTTGTTCGGGTCTGCTGCTCAATTGGCTCCTCAGATGGCACCTTCGATGCACTCGAACAGGAAATGGTTCGTAAAATCTGTCGGGAGCTGGGTTTAAACCCCGCCGACTTTGACCTCGTCAAGTAAAACCCCTAATCTGGGGATCGCAGTTCCCTTAATCGTTTTTAACCCCGGCAGCTTAGCTGCCTTCTTTCTACCCACATAGGAGCGTGAACATGGCTATCAGTCTTCAAAAAGGCGGCAACGTTAACCTGAGCAAAGAGGCTCCAGGCCTGGCAGAGGTCGCTATCGGCCTGGGTTGGGATGTCCGCTCCACAGACGGTTCGGCATATGACCTTGATGCCAACGCCTTCCTTCTCAATGCCTCTGGCAAGGTGCGTGCTGACACGGACTTCATTTTCTACAACAACAAAAAGGCGCCCGATGGCAGTGTGGAGCACATGGGCGACAACGTCACTGGCGCAGGCGATGGTGATGACGAAGTCGTTGAGGTTCGCTTGAACAAAGTTGCTGCCGATATCGACAAAGTTGTTTTCAGCGTCACCATCCATGACGCAGAGGCTCGTCGCCAGACCTTCGGCCAAGTGTCTAAAGCTTTCATCCGCGTGGTGAACAAGGCTGACAAAAAAGAGCTGGCCCGCTATGACCTGTCGGAGGATGGTTCCACCGAAACATCACTGATCTTCGGTGAGCTCTACAGGGCCGGCGCAGAGTGGAAGTTCCGAGCCGTTGGTCAGGGCTTCAAGGGTGGTCTTGGCCCCCTGGCTCAAAACTTTGGCGTGAACGTCTAAAGATTAAAGTTTGAGTATTGCCGTGCCTGCTTTGCGGGCCCGGCTATTCAGCTTCTCTCTGAGGCTCCTGTTGGGGCAATTTTTCAAGAGGAAGTACATGTCAGTTTTCTCGATCACCGATGGACAGGACCCCTTCCTGCATGTAGCCCTTGAAAAAGGCGAGTCCCTCTATGCCGAGAGAGATGCCATGGTGATGATGGATGGCACACTGGACTTGGCGGGCACCATGCAGGGTGGTTTGCTGAGCGGAATAGCGAGGAGCTTTGTAGCAGGTGAATCCCTGTTCACCCAAAAGGTGGTCGCCACCCGGGGTGCCGGCGATATGTTGTTATCTCAGGCTTCGCCTGGCGGCCTTCATTTGCTGGAGGTGGGGCCACAGCAAGAGTACATGCTGAGCGACGGGGCGTTCCTGGCCGCGGAGTCTGACGTGGACATTAAGATTAAAACCCAAGGCATTGGTGGCGCCCTTTTTGGCGGCACAGGTGGTTTTTTCGTGATGGCTGCCACGGGTAAAGGGAAACTTTGCGTTGGGGGCTTCGGATCACTTTTCCTCCTCGACATCCAGCATGGGCAAAACCCCCTTATCGACAACGGCCATGTGGTGGCTTGGGATTCTCGGTTGAATTACGAAATGGTGATGGGCACTACCCAAGGGGCGGGCTTCTGGTCCAATTTGGTCGGTAGCCAAACCTCTGGAGAGGGGCTGGTCATGAAGTTCTCGGGTGCTGGGCAAGTCTTGGTGTGTTCGCGCAAGCGGGATGCTTTTGCCACTTGGCTGCGCAAGACTGTCACCGCCACATCTTGAGGCAGGGAAGCTGCTTCGGTGAAATCAATGATTGACTTTTAAGGATCGCGTAATGACTGTGTCACTTCAAAAAGGCCAAAAAATTTCTCTCGAGAAAGAGGCCGGCGGCTCCCTGAGTCGCATCGTTATGGGTTTGGGCTGGGATCCGATCAAAAAGAAGGGTCTCTTTGGTTTTGGAGGCTCTCAAGCTGAGGTCGACCTGGATGCATCGTGCGTGATGCTCGGTGAGCAAAACCAAGTCATCGATACGGTTTGGTTTCGTCAACTCACAAGCCATGACGGCAGTGTCCAGCATACCGGCGACAATCGGACTGGTGCTGGTGATGGTGACGATGAGCAGATTACCGTCAACCTGTCCGGTATTCCTGCTGGGGTCAAAAGCTTGGTCTTTGTGGTGAGCAGCTTTACCGGCCAAAATTTCAGCCAAATCGACAACGCCACTTGTCGGATCGTGAACGGCCAAAACAGCCAAGAGATTGCGCGCTACAACCTCTCATGCCAAGGCTCTCACACGGCCCAAATTATGGCCAAGCTCTACCGTCATAACGCCGAGTGGAAGGTACACGCGATCGGTGAAAACTGCTCCGGCCGCACACTCCACGACCTGATGCCTCACATTACCCCTCACCTTTGACAAAAACGAAAGCAGGAGCGCGACGCTCCTGCTTTGAGTA
>CANHBY010000214.1 GCA_947458895.1 Burkholderiales bacterium
CCAAACTCAGACTTAACAGGGGCTTGCGTGAATTCACCTTTCTGGAGTTTCAGGAGCGCCTCAGAAAATTCGGGCACATACGACTTGGGATCTGCGAAATCAAGGTCTCCACCACGCGCCTTGCTGCCCGGATCCTTTGAATTTTTCAGGGCCAGATCTTCAAACTTCGCGCCCCGTTTGAGCTGGGCGATCAGGGCCACAGCTTTGTCTTGCTTGTCGACGAGGATATGACGTGCTCGGTACTCAGTGGTGGCGGCCTGTGCCTTGAAATTATCGTACGAGGCTTGAATATCGGCCTCGCTGACTGGGTTGTTCTTTTTAAAGTCGTTGAACAGCGCATTGATCGTCAGACTTTGGCGAGCCAACTCGACTTGAATCTTCAGAAGCTCAGAACCCATGATGCCGCGGCGCTCGGCCTCTTGCAAGAAAATCTCGCGGAGAACGACTTCATCGTTGACCTGCTTTTCGACTTCGGGAGTAATGGCCTGGCCTTGAGACTTCACTTGCTCAAGAAGGGCCTCTGCACGCGATTTCGGAACATTGCGCCCATTGACGGTGGCGAGGCTCTCGGCCAGCGAGAGCACAGGCAGAGACAAAGACAGCACCAAAAACAGTTTAGAGCAGACTTGCAACTTGTTTTTATTCATAACGGTGTAACCTTTTCTTTGCGGTTCCAAAGGAAACTGTTGGTGGGGGCCGCCAAGTTAGCGCCCAGGAGGCAATGTCAACTTCAAGTATCTCCCAGATTTTGGGTTGGATTATTTACCGCAACAGGTGCTAGGGCCTCAATCGCCAAAGCATGTATACCCTGAGGGATCAGTGAAGCCAGGGCATCATAAACCAGCCGATGCTTGGCTAAACGACTCAAGTCAACGAACAAAGGGCTCACGATACGCACACTAAAATGGCGCCCTTCACGGGCGCCGGCGTGTCCTGCATGCAGGTGGCTATCGTCCTGAACAATGACCTCGCTGGTTTGCAAGGCGGTTTCGAGGGCAGACTGAATTTCTGAGGCATTTACGGGCATGGTCAGCGCTTTTGGGTGCCAGTGGGTGAGGCGTGCTCACCTGATTCAATCATGTGACGACTAATGTACCAGCCTTGGCCCAGCGTAAAAAGCACCATCAAGCCCAGACCGCCAAATAATTTGAAGTTCACCCAAATTTCGGTGGGGAAGTTGTAAGCAATGAAAATATTCAGGGCGCCCATGGTGGCAAAAAACAGCACCCAGGCCACATTCAAGCGGCCCCACACAGGCTCAGGCAAACTGATTTGTTCACCCAACAGCCGCTTGAGAAGATTCTTTTTAAATACCCACGCCGACAGCGCCAGCACCGCGCCCATAACCCAGTAGAGCACACTGGGTTTCCATTTGATGAAGGCATCGCTGTGGAACCAGATGGTGGCCCCACCCAAAATCACCACAAGAGCCAAACTCACCCAGAGCATGGTGTCGATTTTTCGACCTACGATCAACATGTAAACAACCTGCGCCAATGTGGCCAAAATAACCACCACAGTGGCCAACAATACCGGCGCCTCAGCAGGCCCCACCACGCCGCCTGAGACCATGAAACCCAAATTATCCGAAGCCAGCGCTGCGGCCCAGTCTTTGCGGCCCTCGGCGTATTTGAAGGTACCGAAAAAAAGCAGAATGGGAAGAAAATCAAGCAGCAGTTTCATTTGGATGATTCTGGTTCGGGAGGGGCGAAGTTTATCGCCGCTGAGTTAATGCAGAAGCGCTCGCCGGTGGGTGCAGGCCCATCTTCAAACACATGGCCCAAATGCGAGCCACAGTGATTGCACCGAACCTCAACGCGAACCATGCCGTGGCTGCGGTCTGTGACGCGCTCAATGACCTCGCTGTTGATGGGCTGCGAATAACTGGGCCATCCACACCCAGCATCAAACTTGGTGTTTGACTCGAACAACGGCGTGCCGCAGCCAATGCAGTTGTAGTTCCCACGCTCCCAGTGGTTCCAGTAAGCACCGGTAAAAGCACGCTCGGTGGCAGCTTGGCGAGCGACTTGGTACTGCAACGGCTCCAGTTGCGCGCGCCACTCAGCATCGGGTTTTTGAACCTTGCGGGGTTTGTCATGACTCATGATGAACAAGAGACCTCGATTTGTTGGGCCCATGAGGGCGGAAACCCGGCGTAGCGAGCCATGTCGGCGCGGCTGATACCCGGAATCTCATCGTCAAACGGCTGACGCAAAACTTTCAATAACTGTTCAGTTTCGCCGAAATCGCCGTCCTGGGCGGACCGTATCGCAGTTTCGGCCAAATGATTTCGCAGCACCACCGAAGGGTTGACTTGGCTCATCCTCTGGGCGCGTTGAGCATCTCGGACGGGTCCTGCCCCCTCAGGCTCTCGTTCGAGCCTTAAACGATAAGTTTGAGCCCAGGCATCGAAAGCCTCGCGGTCAATGAACAAGCTTCGCAGCGCCTCGTTGGGCGCACCCGCAGCGCTGCTGAACTCGCCCAGCCTGCGAAACAAAATCGTGAAGTCAACGCGGTTTTGGGCCATCAGATGAATCAATGACGTGCCTAGGCCCACATCATCTGAATGCGCCACTTGCAAGCCCAACTTGGCGCGCAGACGCTCGGCCCAAGCCCGCGGGTACTCGGTCTTGAACACCTCCAGTGCGGCAACGGCGATGTCGGTGTCATTGATCAACGGCATCAGGGCCTGGCCCAAGGCATAGAGGTTCCAATAACCGACCCCGGGCTGCTGCGAATAGGCATAGCGTCCCTGATGGTCGGAATGGTTGCAGACGTGATGGGGATCGAACGCATCCAGAAAACCGAAGGGGCCGTAGTCGATGGTCAGGCCCAAGATCGACATGTTATCGGTGTTCATGACGCCGTGGCAAAAACCCACGGCCTGCCAATGCGCCATCAGCATGGCCGTGCGGCGTGACACCCACTCCAACAAGGCTGCATAGGGGTTCTCGTCCTGAGCACATTCGGGCGCATGGTGCTGAATCACGAAGTCAGCCAACGCTTGAAGCTCTTCCAGCTGCCCACGGTTCGAGAAGTGCTCAAAGTGCCCGAAGCGAATGAAGCTCGGTGCCACCCTCGTCACCACCGCAGCGGTCTCTCGCGTTTCACGCTGAACCGGCAAGGCTGAACCGGTGATGCACAAGGCCCGGGTGGTGGGAATGCCCAAGGCCGCCATGGCTTCGGAGCAAAGGAATTCCCTGATCGATGAGCGAAGCACCGCGCGGCCATCGCCGCCCCGGGAATAAGGCGTGCGGCCAGCACCTTTAAGCTGAAGCTCCATCGGCCCCTGAGGGGTTTCTACCTCGCCCAGCCACAAAGCGCGGCCGTCGCCCAACTGGCCGGCCCACACGCCAAACTGATGTCCGCTGTACACGCTGGCCAGACAGCGCATGCCAGGCCATTGGCCTTGGCCGCTCAGCACAGCCAAGGCCTGAGGGTCTTGCCACCACTCAGCAGGCCAGCCCAGAACGAGCGCAGCATCAGGGCTGCGCGCCACCCAATGGGGGTTGGGCAAGGGCTCTGCGCCCAACTCGGTGTAAAACGCCTGACCGAGCTGATGAAATCGGTGTGTCCAGCGCAAGCTGGTGCTGAACGATGGAGGGGGTGTGCCATTCATGCGCGGCAGTGTAGCCAGGGCGGCCAACCTTTTGATCGCTCATATCCGCAGTGTGGGTAGGGCAATCAACATGACTCACCACCCCATCATCCTGAAAGGTATGAAAGCAATGGCCAAGACCACCCTTGAAAAATGGATCTGGATTTTGATTTACGGCGGCTTACTCATCGCCGGCCTGGGCTTATCGGTGCAGCAACGTGATGAGGGGCTAGTGTCGTGTCAGGGCTCAAATGCCGCTTGCTCGCTTGCCCTCAAGCCCGATGGCGTCGTTGCTTCTCGTCGTCATAGCCCAAGCTATGACTCCTCGTCGCGCCTAGCCAGCG
>CANHBY010000215.1 GCA_947458895.1 Burkholderiales bacterium
ACATCAGCAAAGCGAGCCTGAGCCTCAACGCCGTGGGCGACAGCAAGGTGTATGACGGCAACACCACCTCGGGTGGGGCAGTGGTCAAGGTGGGCCTGGTGGGTGGCGACACGGTGGGCGGTGTGAGCCAGAGCTATGTGAACAAGGACGTACAGGGCACCAACAGCAGCACCCTAGCGGTCAATGTGGGCTACGTGGTCAACGATGGCCATGGCGGCAACAACTACACGGTCACCACCCAAACGGCCAACGGCAGCATCACACCACGCACCCTGACGGTGGTCGCGCACAGCCAGCGCAAAATCTACAGCGAGAGAGACCTTCCGCTGACCTATACGGTGGGTGGCATGGGGCTGCTGCAAGGCGAGAGCCTGGTCGGCAGCCTGTGGGCACCGACCATGGGCGCCGCGACGGAAGGCGCACACGCCATCACGCAGGGCACCTTGTCAGGAGCGCCCAATTACGTGATCACCCAATTCACGAATGGCACCCTGAAGATCGAAAAACCAGCCGAGATTTTTGGCCCGATGCGCCCACCCAAAGAGCCATCCATACCCCGCCCCTACATCGCCGACCTCATAACCTATCTGATCCCCGACCCCACCACCACGACCGAGGGCAAAAAAACGTCGGCGACCCCAACGAACGCAAGCAAGAAAACAACCTCGGCGACTGGCGAGAGTACCGACAAGAACCCGAACCCGAGCACCAGCAAAGCGTCAGAAGCCAGCCCATCCGACGACGCTGAATCGGCTGAGGAAAAGAAAAAACCCGGCACGTTGATCCCCGAGGGGTCGCTGATCTGCCCCAAACTTTTGTCCCCCCCGAAGCTCCAGAAGCCCGAGGGTTGCAAGTTTGACTGATTCAAGCCTGTGCATCGGCCTTGTGCCTTTGTCTAGGGCGTGTCATCAATCATCCTAAAAACCGATTCGCCACACAACGCGAGGCGATGGATGAGGTCATCGACTGGCTGACGTTCTACATCCACCGTCGGCTTCACTCCACGCTGGGCTATATCAGCCCGATGAAGTACGAAGAAAACTGGCGCGCGGGCCAGGCCAAAAAAGCCGCGTAACCGAGTGGCTATGCACTACGTTGAACAGGGGCAAGGTCACAAAATCAACCCTCAGAATCAACCCTTAATTGCCAGGTGAATAGATTGAATGAGGCTCGTTTTTGCTCGGCGAGCAGAGCTAGGCAGCTCAGCCGTGACGATCATTTGGGGTGGTGATTCTGCGCCGGGAAGATGGAGACTGAATTTGCCGGGCGTCAACTCACCTCTGGGCACTCCCAGCTGGTCGTAGATACGGTATTGCTGGGCCTGGGCCACACGCCATTGCGCCAAAATCGCGCCCCAGGCAGCAGAGGGGCTGGTGACAGGTGTTTGATCGATCAGTACTTGCAGGGGCTGGCGCCATGCCATCCCAATGATCCTGGTCCGAATCCAAGTGGCATGGGGTGGGAGCATGAAAAGCAGCGCCTGACAGCGCCATGTGGAGCGCGATGAGGCCGCCATGAGGGCGTTCAGTAACGCGTTGACTTCGCAGGGCTGCTGTTGGTCGAGGATGACTGTGGTCATGTGGCTTCGCTCGATCAGGGCTGCCTGGAGGTCGAAGCTTGCAGGCTCGGTCGTACTGGTCTGGACGTAAGAGACTTTGACACGGTCGCCGTTTTCGACCATTGCTGAGGCCTCCTGTATCGAAGCCTGATCTCGCAGTGTCTGGGCCTCCCGTACGGCCCATTGCTGGATTGGTTGACCAGCGGCCTGCGACAAGGTGTTGATCAGCAACGGAGCCCAAACGCCCGCAGGATCAATGACACAAATGAGTTTGGAGGAGGGCTCACTCACGCCGCGCGTGCTGTTGAGGCGTGCTCTGACGGCGGCCGCCGTGGGACCTGAGACCATCATGTCTCGGGGTTGAGGGCCCGCCAGAGCTTGGATGGGGCTCACCGTTTGATGGATGTTCTTTGCTGAGGCGCCATCCTTGGATTCCCCAGCCGCTGTCGGAGACTTTTCTCTGCTCGTCTCAGGGGGTGCCCAGGAGATCATGCCGCCCTCGAGCGTGGGATAGTCATTGAGTACTTGTGAATGCTCCATAACGGTAATGTCGCCCGAAGCCCTGTCAGCGGCCAATCCCTCGGTTGGGGGGGGCAGGGGTCAGATGATTGATGACACGCCCTAGGTTTTCTTCTTTCCGCCCGAAGCCTGGGGCAGATCGAGTACGTCATCAGACATGATGATGGTGGCTTGGAACTCTGAGGCTGCGTGCTCCTCGGGCGCTGGAGAGGCGGTGCGCGGCATTTCGAGCTGGGGCATCAGTTCGGTTTCCGGGAACTCGCTGCTCTGGAAATCAGCCTGCTGATATTCGACAGTCTCGAGGCCCATGTAGAGTTTGATTTGCCTCAGCAGCTCAGGTGCATTTTCGGGCGAGTGCAAGACGAGTTCACCGTGTTGAGGGCTGTGGATCACGACAGCAGCGCATCCGGTGCTCGGCCTGCCTGATTTTTCGCGAACTCGAATTCCCTTCCAGCCCAGCCAGCCAATGCCGCCTATCCAGATTCCTTCCGAGCGTACGCCCGCTCGAACGCCGCTGCGCCTGATTTTGCTGTTCATGGCCAGGTAGGCCAGCCTGGGAATCCACCAAACAAATACCGAAATGGCGATGCCGAGAAAGATCGCGACGCAGGCTCCGAGGAGCATGGCGATAGAGAGCAGAAGCAGGGTGATACCGCTCTCGTTCTCGAGTGTCTGCAGCATCGTGTTGCAAAACAAGATACTCGGTGCTAATGCGACCAAGGTGGCCAGTAGGCAGCCTAGCCTTTCGCTCCAGAGCAGTCCTCGGGTTCTTCGTTCCAACACGAAACGCATGGCAGGCGGTTCGTCTCTATAGGGCTCTGGGAAAGCTTTGACCGCACCAGGACCAGGCTCAGGGGTTCCCGAGCCGAGGGCGAAATGTTGGGGAGGTACAGGACGCACAGAGGAAGCCATGGTTTGGCGCAGCAGGGCAGGCGGCATCGAAGCCGATGACTGAACGGTGAACTCAGGCCGATGTGGCCGGCAGTACCTCAAGCAGGCGATCTAGACCGCCCTCGTCGATGGCCACCATGGCAGCCTCTCGAACCCGGGGCTTCGCATGATAGGCCACAGACAAACCGGCTACGCCCATCATGGGCAAGTCATTTGCGCCGTCTCCCATGGCGATTGATTGCTCAAGGGAGATGCCCAGGTGCTGGCAGGTGCTCTGGAGCGTGCGGCGCTTTTCCTCGCCATCGCAAATATCGCCCCAGTCTTGATCGATCATGCGGCCTGTGAGGACCCCCTGGTTGATTTCGAGCCGGTTGCTGCGGGTGAAGTTCAGACCCAGCAAGTCGCGGATTTTGTCGGTGAAAAAAGTGAATCCACCCGACACAAGGAGGGTTTGCATACCGGCTTTTTGGCAGGCGCGAACCAAGGTTTGAGCCCCGGGATTGAGCCGCAGCCGCTGGTCGAAAACCTGTTGAAGGGCGGCCTCTGGAACCCCCTTGAGCAGGGCAACGCGTTGCCTGAGGCTTTCTTTGTAGTCGGTTATTTCACCGCGCATGGCCGCTTCTGTGATGGCTGATACCTCGGCTTGGCGACCTGCCGCTGCAGCGATTTCGTCTACACACTCAATATTGATGAGTGTGGAGTCCATGTCGAAGGCGATCAGCTTGAATCGGCTCAGAGGCCACGGAGGGCAAAAGTTTTGGACGAGGAGCCCAGAGGTAAATTCGGTCAGCATGAGGAAACGTCGTCGTATAGGTTAAGCGGGGGAGGGTTCGCCTCAGCGAGGGTGCATGGGCTCTGGGGTACCGAGTGCGCCTTGGGGAAGGGAGAAATGGAACTGAGCGCCTTGGTTGACGGCACCCTGAGCCCAGATCTCGCCCCCGTGTCTTTGGATG
>CANHBY010000216.1 GCA_947458895.1 Burkholderiales bacterium
GAGTCTTTTTGCATGGGCCCAGTGGCTGCGGCAAAAGCACCCTGCTGGGGCTGTTGGCCGGTGTTCTGACGGCGCAAAGCGGCCACGTCAAAGTGCTTGGACAAGACTGGCGGAAGATGTCAGGGCCGCAGCGTGATCGCTTCCGGGCTGACCATGTCGGGCTGATTTTTCAGCAGTTCAATCTGCTGCCGTATCTCAGCGCGCTCGACAATGTCTGCCTCCCTTGCTTATTTTCCGAGCGCCGCAAAAACGCCGTGTTAGAGCATCACAAGAGCTTGCACATGGCTGCGGAGCAGCTGCTGGCACAAATGGGTCTGGCGCCAGACCTATGGCGCAAACCGGCCGCCCATCTCTCGGTGGGCCAGCAACAGCGTGTGGCTGCTGCGCGGGCATTGATGGGCGACCCCGATCTGCTGATCGCCGACGAGCCCACCTCCGCGCTGGACAGCGCGCGGCGCGATGATTTCATGCAAACCCTGATGCAGGCTTGCAGCCAAGCTGCCAAGGCCGGCACGCCAAAAACGCTGATTTTCGTCAGCCACGATGACCGGCTGGCAGCCCACTTCGACACCCGAATTGCGCTGGACGAGATCAACCTAGCCAGCAAGCCCCACCTGGGAGCCCACGCGTGAATCACATGCTTCGTCTGGCAACCCAAAGCGCCTGGAATAGGCGCAGCACGCTCTTGTGGGTCGTGATCTCGATCGCGCTGTCGAGCTTGCTGATGTTGACCCTTGAACGCATTCGCGCAGATGCACGGGCCAGCTTCAGGCAAGCCGTCAGCGGTACCGATCTGATCGTGGGGTCACGAACAGGCCCCACGCAATTGTTGCTTTACTCGGTATTTCATTCAGGCTCACCTACCCACAACATTCGCATGAGCAGCCTTCAGGCGCTGGCCGAGCACCCTTCGGTGGACTGGATGGTGCCCATCTCGCTCGGGGACTCCCACCGTGGTTTTTCTGTGCTGGGCACCCAAGCCAACTACTTCGAACGCTTCCGGTATGGCGACAAACAACTCTTGCGTCTGACCGAAGGGCGCCCCTTCGCAACAGGTCTGGAAGGGCTTTACGAAGCCGTACTTGGCGCTGAGGTCGCACAATCCTTGCACTACAAGCTGGGGCAAGACCTGACCCTCAGCCACGGCATGGGTGGTGGGAGCCTGTCCAAGGATCATGCTGACAAACCCTTCCGCGTGGTGGGCATCCTGGCTCGCACCGGAACCCCGGTTGACCGAACCGTTCATGTGAGTCTGGAATCCCTGAGCGCCATTCACCTAGACTGGGTCGCCGGCATGCCCATTCCCGGCATGACCATCCCCGCCGGACAAGCGCGCAAATTTGATCTGTCTCCCACAGAAGCCACCGCTGCCTTCCTGGGCCTCAAAAGCCGAAGCGCTGTTTTTTCCGTTCAACGCGATGTGGCTGACTTCGCCGATGAGCCGCTGTTGGCCATTCTTCCCGGCGTGGCACTCGATGAACTCTGGGATGTCGTTGGCGTGGGCGAAAAGGCCCTGCTGGCCATGTCTGGCATGGTGGCGCTGGTCAGTGTGCTCGGGCTGGTGGCGGTGGTGTTGGCAGGCCTGAATGAGCGCCGACGCGAGCTCGCCGTGTTGCGCGCCGTCGGTGCCAGCCCCTGGCACATTGCACTGCTGCTCGCACTGGAAGGTACCCTGCTCACGCTCCTGGGATTGGGCCTTGGCATTACTCTCACCGGCGCCCTCACCTGGGCCGCCGCACCCTGGGCTCAAAGTACCTACGGCATCGGTTTGCGTGTCTGGCCGCCGACCGCGTCTCAATGGGGCCTGCTAGGCTGTGTGTTTGTGGCTGGCTCGCTGGCCAGCACACTGCCTGCCTGGCGAGCGTATCGGTTCAGCCTGGCAGACGGGCTCACACCACCGGCTTGAACAAGGCCCAGGCCCCCAAAGGATTTCAGTCATGCATGCCGTTGCTCATTTGCGCACCTGCGCTCTGCTTTGTACCCTGTTGATGGGTGGCGAAGCGCTGGCCCAGACGCCCTCCAAAAAGAACACGACCCAGATCACGACGCCCGCCAACGCCTACAAAGAAATCACCTGGGAGCAACTGGTCCCTAGGGACTGGGACCCCCTGGCGCAATTCAAAGACATCAAACTCGACAACCTCAAAGATACCGATCCACGAGCGGCCGAGTTACTCAAAAGAATGCGCACAGTCTGGGACAACGCTCCCACTAACCCTGCCCTCAAAGATGCCAAGGTGAAGATCCCGGGCTTCATCGTCCCACTGGAAGACACACCCACAGGGCTGAAGGAATTCCTGCTGGTACCCTACTTCGGCGCATGCATTCACACGCCCCCACCACCAGCCAATCAGATCATTCACGTGCTGATGAACAAGGGCGTCAAAGGCTTCAAGTCTATGGACACCGTGTGGGTGATCGGCACGATGGGCCTTGAGCGCACCGCCAACGAAATGGGCACCAGCGGCTATCACATCGATGCGGTGAAGCTGGAGCCCTATACCGACACGCCCCCTCGCTGAAAGACTCTCATGTTCGCCCCTTCCCAAAACGATGTCCGCACTTTTTTTTGCGAGACCTACGCCAAAACCCAGCAGGGTGCCCCCCTCACCGCCGTTGAAGCCCTCGCGGCCCAGTGGATCGATCAACACCCCGAATACGCCGCCACCCTGTCAGAGCTACCTGCTGCGCTGGCGGCTGTGTATGAGGTTGACCAAGGCCGCACCAACCCCTTTTTGCACCTGTCGATGCACCTGAGCATTACCGAGCAATTCAGCATCGACCAGCCACGCGGCATCCAGCAGGCGGTGGAGTTATTGGCAGCCCAACGCAATTCACTTCATGAGGCCCACCACGAAGTCATGGAATGCCTGGGCGAGATGATCTGGGCCTCTCAACGCAGCGGCCTGCCACCCGATGGTCAAGCCTATATCGAGGCAGTACGCCGCCGAGCCATGCGGTAGGGCCGAGCTGCTCTCCAGCCAGATCCGGAACCAGCGAACGCTGGATAAAATTAAAGTTTTCTTAAATCGGAGCCTCGCAAAATCCCATGACCCTCCTCAAACGCCGAATCCTCGTCAGGCTCTCTATTGCACTCGCCATCATGATTTTCCTGGCCAGCGCCTACATCTGGGTGGTCATGCACTGGAGCTACTCCTCTGGCGAACGCGCAGGCTACATCCAGAAGTTCTCCAAGAAAGGCTGGCTGTGCAAGACCTGGGAGGGTGATATCTCCATGGTCGTCTTGCCAGGAAGCACATCAGAGAAGTTTGCTTTCACCGTGTCCGATGAGGCGGTCGCCGAGAAAATCAACCAAACCATCGGCAAGCGAGTGGCATTGAGCTACGAACAACATCGTGGCCTGCCGAGCTCGTGCTTTGGAGAGACAGAGTACTTCGTCTCTGAGGTGAAGCTGATTGAGTAGCCTGACGCCTCTCACATAGACAGCACCAGTTAAGCAATGTTCGGGAAGGTTTTTATCCTAGGTTCAACCTGACGCACCAGCCACTAGCGTGCTTTATTTTCCGAACCTTGAGGCACACCCTCACTGCCCAACGCAGCACGTTTCTTCTTTTCCTCAGACGATTCAGCGTCGTCGGATGGGCTGGCTTGGGGCTCTGTGCTGGTACCAGTATTCGTGTCGGTACTCTCGTCGGTTTCCGAGGTTGTTTTCTTGCTTGCGTTCGTTTTGGTCGCCGACGTTTTTTTGCCATCCGTGGGGAAGGTTGGGGGGTCGGGGATCAGATAGGTTATGAGGTCGGCGATGTAGGGGCGGGGTTTGGACAGCTCTTTGCGTGGGCGCATCGGGCTGAAAATCTCGGCTGGTTTTTCGATCTTCAGGGTGCCATTCGTGAATTGGGTGA
>CANHBY010000217.1 GCA_947458895.1 Burkholderiales bacterium
GCCAAGTGGGCGCAAACAGGGTCTCGGTAACATGAACAGCCTACCCATTTCCTCGGCCTCACGCCTAGCGCCTGAGCCCAAGCCAACGAATTGCAACTGGACTTTGACGATGACAAGCATTCAACAACGTGCCGAACTGCAACGCCGAATCTGGCAAATCGCCAACGATGTGCGTGGTGCGGTCGACGGCTGGGATTTCAAGCAATAGGTGCTCGGCACCCTGTTCTATCGCTTCATCAGCGAAAACTTTGCAAGCTACATCGAAGCCGGCGACGACAGCATCCACTATGCAGAGCTACGCGACAGCGTCATCACCCCAGACATCAAAGACGACGCCATCAAGACCAAGGGTTATTTCATCTACCCCAGCCAGCTGTTTGCGAACATGGCTGACAGTGCCAATAACAACGAAAGACTGAATACCGACCTGGCCACCATCTTTGCGGCCATTGAAAGCTGCGCCAACGGCTACCCCTCCGAGCGCGACATCAAAGGCCTGTTTGCTGACTTCGACACCACCAGCAACCGCCTCGGCAACACGGTCAGAGACAAAAACGCCCGTCTGGCTGCTGCGCTCAAAGGTGTTGCTGAACTGGATTTTGGCGATTTTGACGCCAGCCACATCGACCTGTTTGGCGATGCTTACGAATTCCTCATCTCCAACTACGCGGCCAACGCCGGTAAATCGGGCGGCGAGTTTTTTACCCCGCAGCATGTGTCCAAGCTGATTGCCCAGATCGCCATGCACAAGCAAACCAGCGTCAACAAAATTTACGACCCGGCCTGTGGCTCGGGCTCGTTGCTGCTGCAAGCCAAGCGGCACTTCGACGCGCACGTCATTGAAGACGGATTTTTTGGGCAAGAGATCAACCACACCACCTACAACCTGGCGCGGATGAACATGTTCTTGCACAACATCAACTACGACAAGTTCAACCTCCAACTGGGCAACACGCTGGAAGAACCCCACTTCGCCGACGACCGGCCTTTTGATGCCATCGTCTCCAACCCGCCGTATTCGGTGAAGTGGATCGGCAGCGACGACCCCACGCTGATCAACGACGAACGCTTTGCCCCGGCGGGTGTGCTCGCGCCCAAGTCCAAAGCCGACTTTGCCTTTGTGCTGCACGCGCTCAATTACCTCTCGGCCAAAGGCCGTGCTGCCATTGTCTGCTTCCCCGGCATTTTTTACCGGGGCGGTGCCGAGCAGAAGATTCGCCAATATCTGGTGGACCACAACTATGTGGAAACGGTGATTTCGCTCGCGCCCAACCTGTTCTTTGGCACCACCATCGCCGTCACCATTTTGGTGCTGTCGAAACACAAAGCCGACACCACCACCCAGTTCATTGATGCCAGCGGCCTGTTCAAGAAAGAAACCAATAACAACGTGCTGCTGGATGCGCACATCGAACAGATCATGCAGGTGTTCGACAGCAAGGCAAACGTGGCGCACTTTGCCCAATCGGTGCCTTTGGAGAAGGTGGCTACCAACGATTACAACCTGTCGGTCAGCAGCTATGTCGAGGCCAAGGACAACCGCGAGGTGGTGGATATTGGCCGGCTCAATGCTGAGCTGAAAACCACGGTTGCTCGAATCGACCACCTGCGCCGAGATATCGACGCCATCGTGGCCGAGATTGAAGGAGGTGAGGCGTGAGTAAAGTGCCACAGGCATCGCCCTTGGTTGGCTACGCTGATCTGCTTGGCGACATCAAGCAGCGGGTTCGGCACGCCCAAACGCGGGCGGTGCTGGCGGTCAATGCCGAGCTGATCCGGCTTTACTGGGACATCGGCGCACTCATAGACAGCCGCTAGAAACAGGAAGGCTGGGGTGCTGGTGTGATTCCGCGCCTTGCGCGCGACTTGCACAATGAGCTGCCTGAGGAAAAAGGATTTTCTGAGCGCAACATCAAGCGCATGCTGGCATTCCACCGCGAATACCCGCAGCTGGGCTTAGTGCCACAGGCTGTGGCACCAAGCGGCACCGCTCCAGCAGTGCCACAAGCTGTGGCCCTATTTGAGCCGCAGTTGCTGCAAGCCATCCCCTGGGGACACCACGCCGAGTTAATGGCCAAGGTGAAGGATTTACCCACTCTCCACTGGTACATGCAAGCCACCGTGCAACACGGCTGGAGCCGAAACATTTTAGTCATGCAGATTGAATCCGCCGCCCACCACCGCCAGGGGCGAACCGTCAGCAACTTCGCCAGTCGACTGCCCGCGCCTGATTCTGACTTGGTGCAACAAGCCCTCAAAGACCCTTATCTGTTCGATTTCCTGACCCTGGCGCCAGGATTTCATGAGCGCGAGCTCGAAACCGGCCTGGTCGTTCACCTGGAAAAGTTCTTGCTGGAGCTGGGCCAAGGTTTTGCCTTTGTTGGGCGGCAATACCACTTGGATGTTGGCGAGCAGGACTTCTACATCGACCTGCTGTTTTACCACCTCAAGCTGCGCTGCTATGTGGTGATCGACCTCAAACGCGGCGACTTCAAACCGGAATACGCCGGGAAAATCAACTTCTACTGCAATGTGGTGGACGACCAACTTCGCCACGAAACCGATCAACCCACCATCGGCCTGATCCTGTGCCAGCAACCCAACCGCGTGCTGGCCGAATACGCCCTGCGCGGCGTTGATAAACCGATTGGCGTATCGAGTTACGAACTCACCCGCGCACTGCCGGGGAATCTTGAGAGCAGCTTGCCCAGCATTGAACAGATTGAACGGGAATTGCAGGGGGGTGGCGCATGAGTGGCGTGAGTTTCTTGGAAAAGCTGCTGGGTGGGGTGGCGGTGGAGTGGAAGGGTAAGCCCTTCTGACGAGGACGATGGTGCGGCCAAAGAGGCAGCCCTGCGAAGGGCTGCCCAACGATCAATCTTGGCTGGCCCCCACAGGCTCGGCAAAGGTCACCAAGTGATCAATCTCGAGCCGGATGCCAATAGGTTCACCGAGCTCGTGGTTGTGGTGGCTGGGCACTAGGGACATCACCTGTTCGCCTGAGGGCAAGGCAAGGGTGTAGAGGAACTGGGCGCCGCGAAAGGCCTTGGAAATGACCTTGGCCACCAGGGGGCTGGCGTCGTCGTGTTGAATGTCGTCGGGTCTGATCAACACCGCCACATTGCCCCGCTCGGTGCTGGGCAGATCGCTGTCGATGTCGCCCAGTTCGGTGCGCACGCGCCGATCATCCAGGCGCTGGCCGGGAATCAACACGCCTTCGCCGATGAATTCGGCCACGAAGCGGCTGGCGGGCTCGTGGTACAGCTTGTAGGGTGTGTCCCATTGCACGATATGGCCCTGCGACATCACGCCCACCACATCGGCCACGGCAAAGGCTTCGTGTTGATCGTGGGTCACGAAAATGGCGGTGGTGCCGGTGTGTTTCAAGATGCGCTGGACATCCAGTGCCAGCTTCTCGCGCAGCGTCAGGTCGAGGTTTGAAAAGGGCTCGTCGAGCAACAGCAGCTTAGGCTTGGGCGCCAGCGCGCGCGCCAGGGCCACACGCTGCTGCTGCCCCCCTGAGAGCTGATGAACGAAGCGGCCACCCAAATCACTCAGGCCTACTAAGTCGAGCACTTCAGCCACGCGTGCGGCGCGTTCTTTGGGAGGCAGGTGGCCCAGGCCGAATCCCACATTGCCCAAAACATCGAGGTGGGGAAAGAGCGCATAGTCCTGGAACACCATGCCGATGCCTCGTTTTTCCGGCGGCAGATGAATCTTGGGGGAGCTCACCTCCACACCGAGCAAGCGAATGGCGCCCTCGCTGACCCGCGTGAAACCAGCAATGGAGCGCAACACCGTGGTTTTGCCACAGCCCGAAGGCCCGAGCAAACAGGCAATGTGGCCAGCCTGGAGACTCAGC
>CANHBY010000218.1 GCA_947458895.1 Burkholderiales bacterium
CACGCAGGAGGGGCACGAGGCTTGGCAGCAATTCACTCAGGTCTTTGGTGAGCTCGCTGATGCGCTGGGCCTTGCTGGCGTAGAGGGGGTCATGGGCCAGGGCTTGACCATAGGCTTTGACAGTTACGCCGCAGCCAGAGGCATTCATCACGATGGCCTCAATGCTGCTGTTGTGTACATGAGGCCACCAGGCGTCGATGTTGCGGCGCATGTCTTGCAGGCCGCCTTCGTGGTCGTTGAGATGGGTGCGAATGGCGCCGCAGCAGCCGGCCTCGGGGGCCACCACGCACTGGATTCCGGCGGCATCCAGCACGCGTGCGGTAGCGCTGTTGATGTTGGGCATCATGGCGGGCTGAACGCAGCCTGTGAGCAGCAAGACTTTGCGCTCGTGCTCGCGCTGGGGCCAAGCATGGGCTCGTCGGGGGCTGGGGGCGGGCACCTTATTTTTGAGGCTGGCCGGCAGGAGTGGCCGCACCGATTGCCCGAGCTTCATGGCTGGGGCGAAGGCGGCGGATGTGAGGCCCTCTTTGAGAAGCCAGCGAACCGCTCTTTCAGGCAGGGGGCGCTCGACGCGCTTTTCGACGATGCCTCGGCCAATGTCGAGCAACTGCCCATATTGCACGCCAGAGGGGCAGGTGGTCTCACAACTGCGGCAGGTCAGGCAGCGGTCCAGGTGCTGTTGGGTGAGGCGCGTCACGGGGGCGCCTTCGAGCACCTGTTTCATCAGGTAGATGCGGCCTCGGGGGCCATCGAGCTCGTCGCCCAACAACTGGTAGGTGGGGCAGGTTGCCATGCAAAAACCGCAATGCACGCATTTGCGCAGGATGGCTTCGGCCGTGTCGCCTTCAGGGGTGCCTTTGAACTCTGGTGCCAGATTGGTTTGCATGGGTCGCGGTGGGGGGCGTGGGGAGCAGCAGGCGGGGGGTATCAGAGGTCTGAATACATCCGGCCGGGGTTGAAGAGCTGGTGGGGGTCGAATGACTTTTTGAGCGCTTGATGAATCTGCGCCAGGGGTGGGGTCAGGGGCGTGAAGACTGCGGTGCGTGGGTGTGCCGCCCGGAACAGCGTGGCATGCCCGCCGACCTCGGCTGCGACCCGGCGGACCGCGGCGGTGGGGGCTGAGGTTCGCAGCCAGCGCTGCGCCCCCCCCCATTCGATCAGGGTCGCATCAGCGGCTGCGGGGTCTTCCGGCAAAGCCAGGGGCGCTGTGGTGGCGGGCACCGCCACGCGCCACAGGGGCGCGGGGTGATCGGTACTGAAAAAGGACGCTGCCTGGTCGCGCAGACCCAACCAGAAAGCATGGGCCTCGGCCTCGTCCAGCACCTCACCGCCGTGGCTCTGGGCAAGCTGCCTCGCGGCCGCTTGAACCGCCGCCTTGGCCCCTGACAGGCGCAGGTGGAGCACGCCCTGATACCAGGCGCTGGCATTGATCGGCAGTGGCTGACCCGACCAGCGGTTCAGCCGGTCGATGGCCTGCGCCTGGTTCATGGCAAAGCGCAACGTAGCCGTTGCCGGCGGCCGCGGTAGTACCTTGAGCGAGACTTCGAGGATCACGCCCAGGGTGCCCATGGCACCGGCCATGAGGCGCGACACATCGTAGCCCGCCACATTCTTGATGACCTGCCCACCAAAGCTCAGCACCCGCCCCTGGCCGTTGAGAATCGTCGCACCCAAGACGAAATCGCGCACAGCGCCCACGCTGGCGCGCGCCGGCCCGGAAAGCCCCGCTGCCACCATGCCGCCAACGGTGCCGCCCGGAGCGAAACGGGGCGGGTCGAAGGCGAGGTGCTGGCCTTGGGCCGCAAGCGCGTCCTCCAGCTCCACGAGAGGCGTGCCTGCCCGCACAGTCACCACCAGCTCGCTGGGTTCGTAGCTGCTGATGCCCTGAAGAGCGCGCGTATCCAGCAGGGTGCCCTGTGGCTGTTCGCCATAAAAGTCTTTGGTTCCACCCCCCCGAATGCAAAGCTGTAAGCCCTGGGCCTGCGCGCTTTGCACGTGGTCGATGAGAAGGTTCAAAGCTGGGTTGTTCATGAGGTCTGAGGTTGACTGGTGCGCCCTCTGTCACCCGCCGTGGAGGCGCGTGAGGGTGGGTGAGGGCTAAAACCTGGGGATATCAGCAAAGGGCAGCAAGCCGCGTTGCACATGCATTTTTCCGTACTCAGCGCAGCGAACCAGGGTGGGAATGGCCTTGCCTGGGTTGAGCAATCGGCTGGGATCGAAGGCGGCCTTGACGGCAAGCATCTGGGCGCGCTCTTCGGGCGAGAACTGCACACACATTGAGGACAACTTTTCAACGCCCACCCCATGCTCCCCAGTGACCGTGCCGCCCATGGCCACACTGGTCTCGAGGATGTCAGCGCCAAAGGCTTCTGCGCGCACCAACTGATCCGGGTCGTTGGCATCGAAAAGAATCAAAGGGTGCAGGTTGCCATCACCGGCGTGAAACACATTGCAGCAACGCAGCCGGTAGGTTTTCTCCATCTCGGCAATGGCCAACAAAATGTCGGCCAGACGTTTGCGTGGGATGGTGCTGTCCATGCACATGTAGTCGGGGCTGATGCGGCCGCTGGCGGGGAAAGCATTCTTGCGGCCACTCCAAAATTTCAATCGCTGGGCCTCATCCTGACTGACCGAGATTTGGGTGGCGCCGCTGTCGCGCAGCACCTGGGTCATGCGGATGATTTCTTCTTCAACTTCTTCGGGGGTGCCATCGCTTTCACACAGCAAAATGGCCTCGGCTTGGAGGTCATAGCCTGCGTGAACAAAGTCTTCCACGGCGGCGGTCATGGGCTTGTCCATCATCTCCAGACCGGCAGGGATGATGCCGGCACCGATCACGTTGGCCACGGCATCACCTGCTTTGCGCAGGTCGTCGAAGCTGGCCATGATGCAGCGTGCCAACTGGGGCCTGGGTACCAGCTTCACAGTCACTTCGGTGATCACGGCCAGCATGCCCTCGCTGCCGACCAACACGGTCAACAGGTCAAGCCCTGCCGCGTCAAGCGCCTCGCTGCCGAAGGTCACGGCTTCACCGCTCATGGTGAAGCCCTTGACCTGCAGCACGTTGTGCAGGGTCAGGCCATATTTGAGGCAATGCACGCCACCGGAGTTTTCAGCCACATTGCCGCCGATCGTGCAGGCGATCTGGCTGCTGGGGTCGGGAGCGTAGTACAGGCCATGGGGCCCAGCGGCCTCACTGATGGCGAGATTGCGCACGCCACACTGAACCACCGCGGTGCGCGCATGAGGATCGATCTTCAAGATGCGGTTGAACTTGGCCAAGCTCAGGGTGATGCCTTCGCTGTGTGGCATGGCACCCCCACTGAGGCCAGTGCCCGCACCTCGGGCCACCACGGGCACGTTCATCGCTTGGCAGGCCCGCAGCACCTGCGCGACTTGCTCTGAGGTTTCAGGCAAGACCACGGCCATCGGGCGCGCTCGGTAAGCGCTTAGGCCATCGCATTCATAGGGTGTGGTGTCTTCGGCTTGCCACAGCACCGCATGGGCTGGCAGCACCCGCAACAATGCGGCCACCACGTTGCGTTGGCGAGGGCGAAACCCGGAGGGGTCCAGCGTGGCTGTGAGGCCTTGAGACAGTGCCGCCATAAACTCTTTCGATGTCGATGATCAGGGGGCGGGAACTGCTCAGCCCGCAACTCAGCTAAGGAACCTCTTTCCTGGAGACGTCCATGTAAGGTTCCTTAGATGGCTCAACGGCGGAGGTTTTCTCAGCTCGGCCGCGCTAGGGCCTGTTAACACTAAAGATGCCAGTGCGAACGCGGTCATTGGGGCGCAGGGCAAGGCGCGCGGCGCTGCCA
>CANHBY010000219.1 GCA_947458895.1 Burkholderiales bacterium
GACGCGACCGCGGTCGAACTTCGTTTGTTGGACAAGAAGTAAAGGAGCGCCGAAATGAAAAACTCACTTAGCAAGTTGTTTATCGCACCCCTGACAGTTCTGATTGCAGCCAGCTTAGCGGCAGCCCCGGTCGCTGCCGCCAAACGCGATGGCGATGGTGGCGGGAAGAGGCAGATCAACAGTGGCAAGAGCGACGTGCGGGCCAATAATGTGCGCAGCACCAGCGTCAACAACGTCAACGTCAACAAGAGGACCAACGTCAACGTCAATGTCAACAACAACCGCGGTGGAGGCTGGGACAACGACTACCATCCAGTCGCAACCGCTGTCGCGGTGACGGCCGCGGTTGCGGTGACCTCGGCTGTCATCGGCTCGATGGTGCGTACCGTCCCCGCCGGCTGCGTGCCTGTCAACTACGGCGGCATGATCTATCAGCAGTGCGGCAACACTTGGTATCAACCCCAGGGCAGTCAGTACGTGGTGATCGCCTCACCGTACTGAACGGCGACCGTTCCCGGCTGTTGAAGGCCACCAATCCAAGAAAGACGTATTTATGTGGGTCAATTCCCAAAGGCTTCAGGCCAGCTCCCCTGGCATCACGTCAGCCCTGCCATTGGCGCTGACGCTGATGGTGGCATTTGCCCCGCCCGCAGCAGCACAGAGCGCCGAGGAAATGGCCAAGAAAATGGCCAATCCGATTGCTGCGGTGATCAGCGTGCCTTTCCAGGCTAACTGGGACCGCGACATCGGCGCCAATCGCAATGGCAAGCGCATGACGCTGAACATTCAGCCGGTGGTGCCGATCAGCTTGAACGAAGACTGGAACGTCATCTCGCGCACCATTGTGCCGGTGGTCAAGCAGGAGTTGCCCGGCGTTGGTGACGGCAGCCAAAGCGGCATTGGCGATGTGGTGCAGAACTTTTTCTTCTCGCCCAAAACCCCCACTCCCAGCGGCCTGATCTGGGGCGCGGGCCCGGTGCTGCTGATCCCCAGCAGCACCGACTTCATCAGCGCCAACAAATGGGGTTTAGGGCCCACCGTGGTGGCACTCAAGGTCGACGGGCCGCTGACCTATGGCGTGTTGGCCAACCACATCTGGTCAGTCGGCGGCAGTGGCAAGCAAGACATCAGCAGCAGTTTTGTCCAGCCCTTCTTCACCTACACCACCAAAACAGCCACCAGCTTCACCATCCAGACCGAATCCACCTACGACTGGAAGAATTCGCAGTGGAACGTGCCGATCGGTCTGTCGGTGGGGCAGATCTTGAAGCTCGGCAGCGAGCCCATCCAACTCAGCGGCGGTGTCCGCTATTACGCCGACAGCCCCGCTGGCGGCGCGCATGGCTGGGCCTATCGGCTTTCGCTGAACTTCTTGTTCCCGAAGTAAGCGCCGAAGGATCGCGGCGAGCCGCAAGTGTGTGAGCGGATCAGAAGAATGACACCGGCCGCCTGCCGGTCAGGATCAGCGGCCGTCGACTCCGCCAGTTTGCCAAGCGAAGGCGTTCTCTCATGACGCCCAGGCCTATTCCTTGGTCTAAGAGTCGCGGTAGGGACGGGGATTGCTCCCCGCCAGGCTCAGCCCCCACCTATGTTGAAGATTGATGGGCATCTGCGCCCGCAGCCTTTTGGCGACCACACCCCAGCCGGTTGGCTTATTGATCGGCCCCCGCTGAGTAACCCAATGAAACGCTACACTGCGGGCAAGAAGGCCGCAGTGGGCAGATGGGCCTAAAAATTGACGGGCTTCGAACCTGCCACATGAGGGAGTGCTTTGTTTTGGTCGATTCGTGTGAATCGACCCGACTCCAATGAACTCAAGCAAGTCACGGCATGTGGGTCCCGGCCGGTAACTTATTTCACATTCGTTACAAAATGCTCGTTTTACATTCAATGCCAGAACCTAAACTCTTTCAACCTAAAAACCGTTGCAGTTGACCGCTTACTTCCGCTGGCAGAACCTGATGAACGCTCAGAATTTCGCACATGAACCCCATCACCTTTGGGGGCTAAGCGCTACGCACCCGATTGAGCAGTGTTGCAGCGCAGCCCGCTCGGATACACACACGCGCCCATTGCACGCTTCACCGACCACGACATGCAACTCTTCAAACAGACCCTGAACGGTGTGCTTGATGTCGGCACGGTTGGCGAAGCGCGCACTTGGTCCAATCCCGATACCAAGGCTCGCGGCGAGATCACGGCGATCAAGTCGTTCGAGCGTGACACTGTGCCCTGTCGAAGGGTCGCGATCAAGAACTGGGCCAAGGGTCGCTCGGCTTTGGGTCAGTACAACTTCTGCGTCCAGGAGAACGGCCAGTGGGCGGCGGCAAGTTGAAGCGCCAGGTTCGGGCTTTCAGCGTGGTCGACCCGTCTCCTGCTGACCCGCACGGCCTTTCACTTCTCGGCGGACCGCTGCACAGGCTGGGCCATCGGCTAGGGCTGGTTCGAGGGCATTCGAACACCGTGGCGCTCGGGCTGGCGCTTGGCGTTGCGTTATGGCTCGTGCTGTTGCTGCTGGCCTTGATCGACGGGCTCGGTGCCAAGGTGTTCGATCTCTCGGGTGTTGGTGCACATGTTCGCCTGCTGGTGGCTGTGCCGCTGTTCTTCTTCTGCGAGACCTTGCTTGACCCGCGGGTCAACAAGTTCGTCGAAACCCTGATTCGGTCGGGTGTGGTGCCTGTTCAATCCCTTCCTGCGTTTCGTTTGGAGATTGCACGCACTACGCGCTTGAAAGACTCATGGCTGCCCGACACGGCATGCCTGTTGTTGGCCCTGGTGATATCGATATCCGGACCGCCTGCGAACTTGCCGTGGCTCGGTTTCAGCGGGGCGTCTAGCCCGGAACAGGCCGCCGTGGCGGCAACGCTGACCGGCCAGTGGTACTGGATCGTCTGCCTGACCGTGGTGCGTTTCCTGCTGCTGCGCTGGCTATGGCGCCTGGGTCTGTGGTCCCACTTCCTATGGCGCCTTTCGAGACTCGATCTGTACCTGGTGCCGACGCATCCCGACGGTCAGGCCGGTCTGGGTTACCTCCAATCGGTGCATGCCCACTTCACGCCGCTCGTCGCGGCGATCTCAGCGATCGAAGCTGCCGCCTTCGCGCAGGAGATCGTCCGTGGCTCGATGAACTTTGAAGCGCTCGGCGCGGCCGTTCTACTCTTGGTCGTCATGCTCACCGTGTTGTTTCTCGCCCCGCTGCTGATCTTGGCGCCGCGCTTGTGGGCCGCCCGGTTGGCCGGCTTGGAAACCTACATGGAACTGGGTTCCCGTTACGTCAACGCGTTTGACGGCAAGTGGGCGCACAAGCGAGAATTTCAGGATGAGCCCCTGCTGGGCACCCCAGATCTGCAAAGCTTGGCTGACCTGCAGAACAGCTTGCGCATCATTGACTGCTTGCAATGGATACCGATAGGGTGGCGGTTGTGTCTGCAAACCGTCTCAGCTGCACTCATCCCGATGCTGCCTTTGCTTGTCATCAAATACCCCCTTGTTGATCTGATGCAGAAAGTTGTTGCAAGGCTGCTGGGAATCTGATCAAGCCACCATCATTTCACGCCCGGGAGCCACCTCATGAATTCAATCAACTTGGCACGCTTTGTCATACTAATTTAGGGGCGCCGCTGGTGGTGGGTCTCGCGGGCCGGGCGTGTCAGTGCGCTGGCGAGCAAGCCCAACGTCAGGACCGCGATAGGAATCTTCACCATCGATCGTTTCATGCGCGCTCTCCTCATCTCGTTTGTCAATTAGCGAAAAAGCTCAGGGGGACAACTCCATTGACAACTACCGTGAACGTGAGCCAGTCACAGC
>CANHBY010000220.1 GCA_947458895.1 Burkholderiales bacterium
CAACGGCCGCTTCAACCAAACAAGGCTGCCCCTGGCAGCAATGCGCTGTGAGGTAGCCCAACACAGCATTCATGCGATCAAACGCTGCGCGATAGATCAGGTGACGACCATCGCGCTCTTGAGACACCAGCCCCGCGTGGGTCAGCTCTTTGAGATGGAAGGACAAACCGCTGGGCGACACACCCAGCGCCTGCGCCAAATCCCCTGGCGTGAGCCCTGCAGGGCCCGCCACAACCAGCTCACGAAACACTCGCAGGCGAACCTCTTGGGCCAAAGCTGCTAACGCAGTCACGATGTCACGTTCTTTCATATTTCAATATTACATGAATTATTGATTTTCATCCACGCGCGATCAGGGGTCGCTAAACTGCGGCGGGTTGTGTTGAAGTCGGCCCCTCGAGAATTTAATCTCCCCTTCCTGATGGGTCGGCGCATGTACACAAGAACGGAGCTGTTGGAATGAAATGGTCTTCGGTGAGGGTCTGGCTCGTCGGATGCGGGCTGTTGGCAGGGCTGATGTCGGCACCGTGTTCTGGGCTGGCGGGCCCGCAGCCCGGTTGGGCCGAAGCGTGCCAGCTCAATGCCCAAAATGGTTCAGCCTGCATCTTGAATTTCAGCGATGGGCGGGCCGCCGTGTCGGTGAACGCCACGCGCGGCGGGCGAGGCCGATGGGGGTTCATCGACACCCAGGGCCGCATGGCGGTTGCCCCCAATTTTGAGCAGGTGCGGCCTTTCTCGAATGGCTTGGCCGCTGCCTATGTCAGCGGGCTATGGGGCTACATCGACAAGCAAGGCGGGTGGGTCATACCCCCTCGATTTACGGACGCCAGCTTCTTCAACACCAAAGGCACCGCGCTCGTCCGAAGCGAAGGCAGCACCCAACTCATCAACGCCAGGGGTGAGGTGCTGCAAAGCTTTGCCCCGGAAGTCACACCCAACCCCGACTTTGGGCGCGCCTTTCAATACGGTGTTGGCTTAGCGGAAATGCGGGTTCGCACGCCCGTGTTGCTGTGGAATGCGCAAGAAGGGTCGCCCCTGATGGCCGCCCCCGGCGTGACTGATATTGCTGCCCCCCAAGACAACCTGATCCCGGCTCAGCAGATTGAGGGCGAAACAACCCAGTGGGGTTTTGTGAACCGACGCGGCAAGTGGATGGCCGTTCCCTCGAGCCTCAACAGCGGGCGTGAACTCCCACTCCATCAACGGGGCCTTTACGCCGTGAACCGCTCCGCCCAGCCAGATGGAGAGGCAGAGTGGCAATTCGTCAACGCTTCGGGTCGATCAGCATCCCCCCTGCGCTACAAGACCGTCCAGGTCCCTCGCCCGGGAGTCTGGCTGGTTCAAACCAGGTCGGGCCGTTGGGCCTTGTTGAATACACAGCTGCAGGTGCTGCACGAACTGGAGGGTGACTTCTCAACAAGCCAAATTGAGAGCTTCGCGCAGTGGACCGTGTTGCCCGCGCAAACCGAGTTGCTGCTCATCGGGCCAGAGGCCCTGATCCAGACATTCCCGACGCAAAGCCGCCCCAGCCTCAAGCGACAAAGGGGCTTGCTTTGGGTTGAAACGGCGACCACCGTCACCCCCTCAGGACGTGAGTTGAGATTGATCATTTCACCGCAGGGCAAAAACATCCTGGACGACGACACTCGCCGCCAGCTGTGGCGGTATACCGTGCGCCCGACCGCTCTGCCAGACAAGACGCCCTCAGCCCTGGAGCCCCTGCCCTTGGCCACGCTCATGCCCACAGATCGGCGCCAATTCAGGGCCATTCTGTCGGCCTCAGGAAAGATCGTAGTCAACCGCTTGTGGGATTCTTTCCAGGAGGGGTCAGGTCTTGAGGGGCCCTTGGTCGTTCGATCAACCAAGGGTTTTTATGGCGCCATCAATGCCAACGGGCAATGGGTTGTGCCACCCCGCTTCGAAAGCATTCAAGGCTTCGATCATGGATTTTCCTGGGCCCGACGAGAAGATGAGCCGCCGGGCAGCGACGTGATCATCAATGCTCGGGGGGGCGTCATCACCAATCTCCCGGGGATGACGCTCAACAGCAAGACCGACATCCTCTCCGAAGGCGTGGTGATTTTCCGCTCCAGACAGTTGATTCCCGGAGGCGTATGGAGCCCCGGCTCAGACCATGTGTCTCTGAGCGCGCACTTCGATCGCATCGATCGATTCATCGGTGGCCTGGCACGAGTTTCGGTCGATAGGCGGTGGGGAGTCATCGATAGGCAGGGGCGATGGGTGATCGAGCCGCGCTATGAGGGCTCATCACCTGACACACTCAACCGCCTTGGCGCCTTCACGTTCTGGGTATCACGCCCTACCCTCGGCGATGGCTACAGCCAAGACGCCTACCACCTGATCAGCGCCAGCACAGGCCAGGCAAACACCAGCAGTCTGAGCGAGAAACCGCTGCCTGTTGCCCCGGGTCGCTACCTGACTCGGCCCCTGAGTGGCGGCGTTGAGTTGCTCGACGACAAGGGCAAAGTGCTGCTCTCAGACCCCCGGCCCCTTCAAGAGGTCACCGTCAAAAACGGCTGGGTTCATCTTTCATTTTCGCCTCAGTTCGGCATCATCGACAGCATGGGGCAGTGGCGCTTGGCGCCCGAATTCAGGGGCAAGGATCGGCCCAGCGACCAGCCCTCTTTTGATACCCCCCCCAGCAGCGACGGTTTAACGGTTTTCGCTGACAAACAGAGGAAACTCGGGCTCATGGACGCCAGCAAAAAACAGGTGGTGGCGCCACGATTCAACATTCTTCTGCCCATGTTCAATGGCCGATCGGTGGCGCAGGCGAAAAATCAGTATGGCGACAACCTGGGGTACATCGACAGCGCTGGCCATTTTGTGATCCCGCCTCAGTTTGAGGTCGCCATGAATTTCCAAGGCGGCTACGCGCTGGTCTCGCGCCAAGGCGTGACCCAATTCATCAACCCGGCCGGGGAAGCCGTGGTCAGGTTCCGCCCCGCTTGCGACCAGCTCGCACTGTTCGATGCCAAGGGGGAGCAGACCTGGCCCTCGCACCCGGTTTCATGTCAACCCTAGTGTCGTGTCAAGGCTGCCCTCAAGAATCGTTGCCGGATTCAATCACACCCCCGCCGAGGCAAACCTCGCCGTCATAAATCACTGCGTACTGCCCCGGCGTTACGGCCCACTGGGCTTGCTCGAACTGCAATATAAAATGCTCGTTAGGCAAGACCTGACCCCAGCGCAGCTCACAGGGCGCGTCTGTTTGCCGATACCGCGTTTTGGCAGAAAACCGCCCAGCCAGCGGCCCCTCTCCAGCCACCCAATGGGCATCAGAAGCCCGCAGGGAATGCGATTGCAACCAGGGGTGCTCATGCCCCTGAGCCACGTAGAGCACATTGCTCGCCATGTCCTTGCGGGCCACAAACCAGGGGGCATGCTCATGCCCCCCAGGCTTTCGCGGATCATCCTTGACGCCGCCAATGCCAATTCCCTTGCGCTGCCCCAAGGTGTAAAAACTCAGGCCCACATGTTCGCCCAAGGTGCGCCCACGATCGTCCTGAATCGGCCCTGGCTGGTTCGCGAGGTACCGGTTAAGAAACTCCCGAAACGGCCGCTCGCCAATGAAACAAATGCCAGTGCTGTCCTTCTTCTTGGCGTTGGGCAACCCGATTTCTTCGGCAATCCGGCGCACCTCCGTTTTGGGCAGCTCGCCCACAGGGAACCGTGTCTTTGACAACTGGGCCTGAGTGAGCCGATGCAAAAAGTAGCTTTGATCTTTCAGCGGATCCAAGCCCTTGAGCAATTCAAAA
>CANHBY010000221.1 GCA_947458895.1 Burkholderiales bacterium
CAGAAGTGATCCGCCTCCATCACGATGGCCAGGCCATCAGGTTTAACGCGATCTTGGAGCTCATCGGCCAGCATGATCACAGCCTCTTCTTGAATTTGGGGGCGGCTCATGATCCATTCGCAGATGCGAGCGTATTTAGACAAACCGATGAGGTTGGAGTGTTCATTGGGCAACACCCCAATCCAGACCCGACCCATGATGGGACAAAGATGATGCGAGCAGGCACTGCGAACAGTGACAGGGCCCACGATCATCAACTCGTTGAGGCGCGCAAAATTGGGGAATTCGGTGACCGAAGGAATGGGCACATAGCGGCCACGAAACACTTCTTCCAGAAACATTTTAGCCACACGTTTGGCCGTTTCTTGGGTGTTGTGGTCGCTTTCAGTGTCGATCACCAGAGCCTGCAAAACCCCTTGCATCTTGGCTTGAACTTCGGCTTTCAACTCCTCGATCTCGCCGTCTCGAATGAAGGCGGAGATGTTGTCGTTGGCGTGATAACGGCAGCTGGCGCCCACCAGCCGGTAGCGAATCCGGTCCGACGCGCTCATGCTTGCCAGCTCTTCTTCGCTCTTGAAAATTTTTTGGGGGGTGTCGATCATGAAAAAAGGTCCGTCCAGGGGTAACGGAGGTTACCTCACCCGTCAGCTTTTGTCGTGATAGAGGGAATTCAAGTGCGATAGCCCTCGGCGCTTTAGGGGCTGCACGACGCGAGCATCCATGTGGGCCAAACAACCATACGGGCCTTATTCACGAGGGGTTTCACAGGGGTGTCAGACGCCTTCTTTGGGCATCAAAGCGGCCGCTGGCAGAAAGCAGCCCCTGAAACTGAAGTAGGCAGACAAATAGAAAACAGTGGTCAGGGCCGTCATGCTGATCAACGTGACCAGTGGCAGCAGTTGGCTTAAGCCCAGCCCCCCCAGCAAGAGGGAGCTGGCAAGCGACAGCGTCATGGCCAGGGCCAGCCAGCTCACCCCATAGATCAAAAAAGCTGCCAAGTTGCGCACGATGGCGACCACGCTGAAGACCAATGAGCGACCGCAGGGCTGGTCACCCCAGAAAACCAAGCCTGGCGTATGCCAAAAGGCGAGGGAAAGCAGCGCAATGAGCCCCATGCGAAGCAGGATGGCCGATTGAATCAGGGGGTTTTCAGCCAGGCTGTTGAGATCGGCTTGCCCATTCAAGGCTTCTTTCATGAGCGGGCCGGTCGTGTCCCCATCCCACAGGTAGGCAGCCAACAGGCTGCCGGCCACCATCAAGGCGAAGAGCGCGCCCAGCTTGATGAGGCCCAGAAGGTGCTTGCGCGAAGATCGCAGAGGTTCGAAAAAAACACCCACGGAGGGTGGCTCGGATTGAAGGCAGCGATGGGCGGCCAGCATGAACCCCAAAGAAAACCATGGCATGGCCATAAAAATCAGGAAGGGGCCCACCAAAGGTGTCAAGCTCAGCATAATCCACGCCAACATCATGGCTGAGAATAATCCCGAAAATCCGAGGGGATAGCGTAAGAAAGCCGCAAATCCCTGCCTGATCCAGAGAATTCCATGCGAGGCCGGAACCGATTGCAGACTCAGGGTGGGGAAGACGACAGGGCTTGGAGACTCGGAAATCATGACTCAGCCACCGCGAAGGTAGTGCCAGGGTTGATCAATGCGGCAGTGTAGAACGCGCTGGAAATGGGTGGGGTCATGGGCTTTGAGCAAAGCAGCATCACGTGGCAAATGTTTGTCCCACAGCCTGGAGATCCAAAAGCGCAGTGCAGCCCCCCTCATCACGGCAGGCAAAAGCCGCAACTCAGCGCCGCTGAGGTGGCGCTGCGAGTCGTAGGCAGCCAGCATGGCCTGCGCACGGTCTGTGGCCAAGGCGCCGGTTTCCAAATCAATGCACCAGTCGTTGAGGCACACACTGATGTCAAACAAGAAGGTGTCGACGCCTGCAAAGTAGAAGTCGAAGAACCCACTCAGTTGCTCACCGCCTTGGGCTTCAGAGGCGGCATCAAAGAGCACATTGTCTCGGAACAGGTCGGCGTGAATGGGGCCTCGTGGCAATTCGGAGTAGGCTACTGATGCGGCGAGTTGCTGTTGGAAGACCAACTCGTTGTCGAGCAATTCGGCTTGTTCGCTGTTCAGAAAGGGCCTCACCACTGGTGCGGTTTGGACCCACCAGTTCAGGCCACGCAGGTTTTCTTGTTGCCGAGGGTAATCTTGCCCAGCGATGTGCATTCGCGCCAACGCGGCCCCCACCCTCTCGCAGTGGGAGGCCGCAGGAGCCAGTTGATGCCGGCCATGGAGGCGGTCGACCACGGCAGCTGGTTTGTCCTGTATGCGGTGCAGAATTTCCCCTTGTGCATCGGCATGAGGAGCCGGAACCGGAACACCCCGCTGGGCCAGGTGCTTCATCAGGTGCAGGTAGAAGGGCAACTCATCAAAGCCCAGCCGCTCGAACACCGTCAGCACATAGTGCCCCTGCTGGGTGGTGGCAAAGTAATTGGTGTTTTCAATGCCCGAAGCGATGCCCTGCAAATCAATCAGCGTGCCGAGTTGCAGTCGGTTCAACAACGATGCAGCTTCTTCGAACGAAACCTTGGTAAACACAGCCATAGGGGAGAGAGGATCAGTAAATTGAGGGTGTGATGGCGCGGGGAGGGCTAACCGGACTCAGAACTGAAGCACATTCCAGACTCGCTTGCCGGAGGTGCTTCGAGATGCCTCAGACCCCGAGCCATCACCAGGCATGATTTCATAGCCGACGGCACCACCGCCTTTGGGGGTGACTCGAATGCGCTGGACCTGACCGCGCACCCGGAGCTCTTCGATGTGAGCGCCCTCATCTTCAATCACACCGCGTTGAACCACCGGCTCATCGGGGCCCGCGTTAGGGGTGGGTGGTGATGCGCGGACTTCTGTGTGTCCCCCATCCCCAGGATTTGAGGGTGTTGTCGGGCTGGGCTTGATGCTCGGCGAGCTCCGGCCAGCCTGAGCAGCTACCGAGCCCTGGGGGCTTGCGGCAGGGCGCATGGATTGTGCGTGGCCTCCTGTGGCCAGTGTGACCCAGCAGATCAAAGCAGCCCATTTCGGATGCCAGGCCTGATGCCGACCAGCCGGCAGGTTTCGGAGTCCGCAGGGACGCTGATCATCGGGGGCAACAGTAGCAGTGGAACCATTCATGGTGAGAGTTTGAGCCGATCCGGTTTTGGCGTGGTAACCGATGGAATGAACTTGGATTTCCTATGTGCCCAGTCTATCGCACTGCCTCTAACGTTCCTCGCTACTGCCACGAGCTCGGCAAGCATTGCATGAGAGGGGAATGTGCATAAGGCGCACTGGGTGCAGGGATCGGCTCTTAAAGTGAAGCTCGGAACGACGGGGACGACTTGCTCTTATTGTGCGACTCCGGGGCTGAGGTTCGCATGCTTTTGTGTGCAAGATGACACTGATCCCGCCCGAAGCTACCTCAGGGCTGCGCAGGCTTTGGGGGAAAAGGCCGCGCTGAGCTCCCTGTCTTGTTTATGAGCGGCCCGGACCATCTCTAGTGTCGTGTCAAGGCTCAAATGTCGCTTGCTCGCTTGCCCTCAAACCCGATGGCGTCGTTACTTTTCGTCGTCGTAGCCCAAGCTTGTGACTCCAGTGGCGCCTAGCCAGCGGCGCGATCAAACGACATTTGAGCCTTGACAAGACACTGGGAAAGGGTGCGATCACCGGGAGGGGTTTTGCAGAGGTTCCCTAGGGCCTGTTAACATTAAAGATGCCAGTGCGAACGCGGTCATTGGGGCGCAG
>CANHBY010000222.1 GCA_947458895.1 Burkholderiales bacterium
CCCTTCTGGAAATTCACACCCCCCACCACTTCAAAGTTGATCATCTGAGGAACGAACTGGTCCGACGTGGCTGCTTCAATGACCGGAATGCCGCTTTGAACCTCCAGCCACCGCCATGAATCCAAGGCCAACGGCGTGGCCTCGGGTGGGGTGGGGCCGATCCACAGGGCTCGTTCCAGTCCCGCCACGGTTGGCAGGCGAATGAGTGAGTGGTGGTGGGGCAGGCGGCGGTGCCCCCACACAGGAAGATCGTCAGCCCCCTTCATCGCCATTGACGCAGCGTTGCCCACCAAGCCCCAAATGCGTGGGGCCGGCTCGTCGCCTGACGCGACCTGGGGCTCGCTGAGCCGGCAATCGGCTCGCAACACGAACATCGAAAGCCTTTTCAGGGTGGGGGCCAGCACGCTGCGGTGGCAGGTTAGCCAGATGTCGTGGGGTTCCACCTTCCAGCCCAGCAGGCTGGCCAATATGCGCCCCTTGGGTGAGCAAAAAGCTGCCATGCGGGCGAGGTTGCCATCGAGCAGTTTGAAATCGTTGCTGAGTTGGCCATGCAAAAAACTGGCTGCGTCATTGCCTTTGGCACGCAGGAGCCCCCAATGAGAGAGTTCTACCGCGCCGGTCCATGAGAGTGTGGGTTGGATCGTGTTCATAAGATGATTATCATCATCTGCTAAAAATTTCAGTCTATACAAGTGTCGTGTCAGGGCTCAAATGTCGTTTGATCGCGCCGCTAACACGCCCTAGGCGCGACGAGGAGTCATAGCTTGGGCCATGACGACGAGAGGTAACGACGCCATCGGGTTTGAGAGCCAGCGAGCAAGCGGCATTTGAGCCCTGACACGACACTAGCCCCTTGTGCCCACGGTGTTTCCATGAAATCTCTTCGATATTTGTTGCTGTTCCTGGTGTTGCTTGCCGTTGGGGTTGTGGGGGGAGCCTCGTGGTGGTTGAATCAGCCGCTGCCCTTGGCTGCCGACACAGTAGAGCTTTCGATTGAGCCCGGAACATCACCTCGTGGTGTGGCCGAGGGCTGGCGGCAGGCGGGTGTTCAGGCGCCCTCATGGGCGCTGTATCACTGGTTTCGCTGGTCAGGTGAATCTAAAAAAATTCGTGCGGGAAGCTACGAAATAGAGCGTGGTGTTACCCCTCGCAGCCTGTTGGAGAAAATGGTTCGTGGTGACCAAATCATGGCCACCTTGCGCCTGATTGAGGGCTGGACTTTCCGGCAGGTGCGTGCTGAACTTGGCAATGCCGCCGGGCTGCAATCCACCATTTCTGGCCTCAGTGATGAGCAGGTCATGGCGGCCATGGGGCTGCCGGGTCGCCCGGCTGAGGGGCAGTTTTTCCCCGATACCTATGCCTACAACAAGGGCGCCAAAGACTTGACGGTTTTACATCGTGCCCAGCGTGCCATGCAGCGCCGCTTGGCCGATGCCTGGGCAGCACGCTCGCCCGACCTGCCGCTGCGCAGCAAGTCCGACTTGCTGATTCTGGCTTCGATCGTTGAAAAAGAAACCGGTGCCGAATCTGATCGGGGCCTCGTGGCGGCTGTGTTTCTCAACCGGCTCAGGATTGGCATGCCCTTGCAAACCGACCCCACCGTGATCTATGGGATGGGCGCGGCCTTCGATGGCAACCTTCGCAAGCGCGATTTGCAAACGGATACGCCTTTCAATACCTACACACGAACCGGACTTCCTCCTACACCGATTGCCATGCCTGGCAAGGCCGCCTTGATGGCTGCCGTCCGTCCGGCCTCGACCAAGGCGTTGTATTTTGTGGCTCGAGGCGACGGCACCAGCGTCTTTAGCGAAACGCTGGCTGACCACAATCGGGCAGTCAATAAGTACCAGCGTGGGCGTTGAGCAGGCGCCCACGTTGATCTTCGGTGGCGGGGTCAGGTCACTACACACCTCGCTCAGGTGTGTTCAACTGCCGTTTTTCGGCTGAAAGATTTCTTTTGAACGCTAGCTTCATCACCTTTGAGGGCATTGACGGTGCCGGTAAATCAACGCACCTGCCGGACGTTGCACACAGGCTTCGTGCGGGCGGAGCCGAAGTCTTGGTGACGCGTGAGCCGGGGGGCACACCTTTGGCTGAGCAGCTGCGCAGCCTGTTGCTGGGAACCGTCATGGATCCTCTCACCGAAGCCTTGTTGGTATTTGCGGGGCGGCGAGATCATGTTCAGCAGGTGATTGCGCCTGCGCTCGCTCAAGGCCGCACCGTGTTGTGTGATCGTTTCACAGATGCCAGTGTGGCCTACCAGGGCGGTGGTCGCGGCTTGTCGCTTGATGTGTTAAACGCCTTGGAGAACTGGGTTCACCCCGGTCTTCAACCCGATCTGACCTTCTGGTTCGACCTGCCGGCCGAGGTTGCTGCCCAGCGCCGGTTGGGGGCTCGCGCACCTGATCGATTTGAGCAGCTGGATACCGAATTTTTCAGCCGTGTTCGCGCGGCCTATGCCCAGCGGGCCCATGATGCACCCCAGCGTTTTGTTCGGATTGATGCCTCTGCGCCTGTGACTGATGTGCGTCGGCAAATTCAACAGGCTCTGGAGGCTCGCGGATGGTAGCGGCTGGTGGGTCTGTGTCGTCTCGCCCCCAGGCGCTTGATATGCCCTGGCTGAGCTCAGCCCTCCACCAGGCACTTCACACCATGCAGGGCCACGCCATCTTGGTCAGCGCGCCACCAGGTGCCGGCGCTTTCGAGTTGTCGTTGGCGATTGCGCAGGGCTGGTTGTGCCATGCGCCCTCCGAGGGTAGGGCCTGCGGACAATGTGCAAGCTGCCATTGGGTGGCTTCCCGCAGTCACCCTGATTTACTGTGCCTGCTTCCAGAGGCGTTGCAGCAGTCGCTCGGTTGGCGCTCAGAGGAAGAGACTACGGGCTCTGAAGAAAAGGCCAGCAAGTCCAAGCCAAGCCAGGAAATCAAGGTAGATGCCGTGCGCGCGGCTGTGTCCTTCGTGCAAACCACGTCGTCCAGTGGGCGCTCGAAGGTGGTATTGATTCACCCCGCCGAGGCCATGAACCAGGTGGCGGCCAACGCTTTACTCAAAACCCTGGAAGAACCTGCAGGTGTCGCTCGTTTTGTTCTGAGTTGTACAGCACCTGAGGCCCTGCTGCCAACGGTTCGAAGCCGGTGTCAGGTCTTGCCTGTAGCGCTGCCCACTACTGAGCAGGCACATCGGTGGTTGAGTGATCGAGGGGTGAGTCGACCCGATGTGCTTCTGGCCGCCACCGGTGGGCTGCCCCTGGCCGCTAGAGATTGGGCTGATGAAGGGATGACCGCAGCGTTGTGGGAGGGGCTACCGCAGTGCGTGATGAGGGGCGATGCCGGACCCTTGGCTGCGTGGCCGGTGCCGCGTTGGGTCGATGCCTTGCAAAAGCTTTGCCATGATGGGATGTGCCTGGCGGTCCACGCTCCGCCACGATTTTTCTCGGCGGCTGTGGTGCCCCAAGGGGCCTCGTTGCAGAAGCTCTCTAGCTGGGCGCGTGAGCTTCAGCGCGTTGCCAAGTATGCCGAGCATCCTTGGGGGCAGCCCCTCGCTGTCGCAGCATTGCTGCAGCAGGCCCGTCAGGCCTTACAGCCGGCTTGAGGCATTGCGTTCGGCATCGAGTTCTTGGATGCGCTGGCATGATCCTAAAAACCGTACATGGACGCCCCCGGTTTGCCAAGTTCTCAATTCATGACGACGCGAAGGAAAAGATTGCACCCGTACATTCGGACTTTGAATGCGGCTGTTAGCCG
>CANHBY010000223.1 GCA_947458895.1 Burkholderiales bacterium
CCCCGGCTGCGGCGCCACGGCTGCCTTTCGCAGTCCGGCGTCCGTCATGGTGGTCTGCCAGTACTGCCAGAGCGTCATTGCCAAAGATGCCGAGTCCGTCAAAGACCTGGGAAAAATCAGCCAGGTCATTGAAGACTTTTCGCCGATTCAAATCGGCACCAGCGGCAAGTTCGAGAGTCGCCAATTCACGGTGGTGGGCCGCATTCAACTGCGCTATGAGCGCGGCGTGTGGAACGAGTGGTATTTGTATTTCGATGATGGCGAACCAGGCTGGCTGTCCGACTCAGGCGGACGCTACTTGGTCACCCTGCCCCAGGGGCCATGCGCCTCAGCGCCTGCCCTTGACAGCCTGGCCCCCTTGCACACCTGGGAGCATGCCGGCCGTGGCTGGGTAGCTACCGACATCCGGGAAGCCAAATGCACCGGCGGCCAGGGGGAGTTACCGTTTCGGGTCGGCGATGGCTGGATTGCTCGCGTGGCCGACTTCCGCGCAGAAGGCGATTTTCTGACCCTGGACTTTAGCGAATCAAGCCCCCCGCAGCTCTACCAGGGCCGGTTTCTTGTGGACTCGGAACTGCCGCTGCAAAACTTGCGGGCCGTCGACGAGATCGTGGGCACGGCGAATACATACAAGGGCAAGGTGCAAGCACTGGAGTGCCCATCGTGTGGGGGCGCGCTGAGCTTTCGCATGGGACTGGCCACACATGTGGTGTGCGGCAGTTGCCAGGCGTCAGTAGACTGCACGAGCGATCAGAGCATCGTTCTCAAGGCTGCGGATCGCCTGGCCGGTTTTGAGCGAAACGGAGCATTTCGATTGGGCGACAAGGGAGCCCTGCAAGGCCGCGAGTATGAAGTCATCGGCTTCATGCAACGAGGGGTTCCAGGTGCACCGATGCATGAGCATTGGATGGAATATTTGCTGCTCAGCGGTGAATCGCTGTTGTGGCTGGTCTGCGCTGAAGAAAAGTGGCGAATCTATCAACCGTCGACGCTGTGGCCGAGCATGACACCCATGCTGAAGGGGGTGAATCTGGGGGGTCAAATTTATGACTTTAACGAAGCCTACCGCGCACAGGTCGTGCACGCAGTGGGCGCCTTTAACTGGCGCGTGCATGTGGGAGATGAGTGTAACGTCACTGAATACTGGCGGGGCAACAACAGTCTGAGCTTGGAAGACGACGCCTGCGAAGCGAGCTGCTCAGTTGGCAGCCCCGTCTCTTGGCGTGAGTTGAGTGCAGCCTTCGGGTTGGCCAAGGGCACCCCGAAGACATCACCCTCCCAGGGCTCTGCCCACAGCGGCGTCACCTGGGATCAAGGCCTGAAAAAGCGTGGCGCTCTCCCATCGTGGGCCAGCTCTTTATTTCTCGGTTTCACCTTTCTCATGTGGGTCTCGGGTCAGACCTCCCTCGGAAGAGCCCTCGGGGTGTCAACATTCGTGCTGACTCTCTTGTGGCTTCCCTACCCCTGGATGTCCGACTCCCCCGATGACGACATCTGACAACAGAGACTATCCAGCCCCCAACCCAACAGCAAGGATGACCCACCATGTCGCGTCGCTGGTACCTGATCTATGCCATCGTGCTGTCAATCATCGGGAGTCATATGTTGGACAACGGAAACAGCCACGGTCGGAGTGGCTACAGCCGAATCGGATCGGGCGGATGGTCCCACAAATGAGACTCTCAGCAGCCACTGAAGCCGCCCAAGAGGAGAAGGTGGTCATGAGCAGAAATACGGCGTGCGCAACTGTTTCTTGGTCAAGTCAGGCCACCGATCATCGGCTCTCGAACAATGACTAACCCGCGCTCACCCCTGGGCCACCACCTGCTGGCCGATTTCCACGGCGTGGCACCCGAGTTGATCAACCATCCCGGCAACATCGCCCGCTATTTGGAAGAAGCGGCACGCTGCATCCAAGTCACCGTGCTGGGTTGTCATGTCCACCACTTCGGCGAGGGCGGCGGCGTGACCGGGGTGCTGCTGCTGGCCGAGTCGCACATGAGCATCCACACCTGGCCCGAGCTGGGTTTCGCGGCGGTGGATGTCTTCACCTGCACCCCGCAGCCACCCCACGAGGCCATCCGTTATCTTGAGCAAGTCTTCAAGCCGGGCCGGCTCGTGGTTCAGCAGTCTCTGCGCGGCGTCGAACAGGGCTGATCGCTGGCGGCTCCTACAATCCGTTTTCAATCAGCGTCTTCCCCCTTACGGGGTCTGCCATGTCCCTCTCACACCCCCCCTACCGCATCGCCCCCAGCCTTCTGTCTGCCGACTTCGCCCGCTTGGGCGAGGAGGTTCACCACGTGATCGAGGCCGGCGCCGACTGGATTCACTTCGACGTGATGGACAACCACTACGTCCCCAACCTGAGCTTCGGGCCCATGATCTGCCAGGCCTTGCGGCCGCATGCCGTCAAGCCCGACGGCACCCCCGTGCCCATTGATGTGCATTTGATGGTGCAGCCCGTGGACGCCCTGGCCTCGGCCTTTTGCCAAGCTGGCGCTGATCTGGTCAGCTTCCACCCTGAGGCCTCGGCCCATGTGGACCGCACCCTGCAAGTCATTCGGGGGCATGGCAAACAAACCGGCTTGGTGTTCAACCCGGCCACGCCGCTGGATGTACTCGAATGGGTCATCGACAAGGTGGACCTGGTGCTGATCATGAGCGTCAACCCGGGCTTTGGCGGGCAAAGCTTCATCCCCAGCGCGCTCAAGAAGATCGAGCAGGCTCGCCGCTTGATCGAGGCCAGCGGACGCGACATTCGCCTGGAAGTGGACGGCGGCATCAAGGTAGACAACATTCGAGCGGCGGCGCAAGCTGGGGCTGACACCTTTGTAGCTGGCAGCGCCATCTTCGGCCAGCCGGATTACCGTGCGGTGATCCAGGCCATGCGTGCGCAATTGGCAGGCTGATGATCCGAGTTCATTGAAGAACGGCTCATCAGCAGACGAGCTCATCCAGGCCTTCGATCACCAGGCACGAAACCAGGCACCCACCATGACCTACAGCGTCAAGGAAATCTTCTACACCCTGCAAGGCGAAGGCGCCCATGCCGGCAGGCCTGCGGTGTTTTGCCGCTTCGCGGGCTGCAACCTGTGGAGTGGCCGGGAAGCCGACAGGCCTGAAGCCGTCTGCAAATTCTGCGACACCGATTTCGTCGGCACCGACGGTACCCTGGGTGGCAAATACGAAAGCGCTGAAGCACTGGCCGCTCGCATGGCCGGACAGTGGCCTGCAACCTATGCAGGGGAGCGCTTCGCTGTACTGACCGGAGGCGAGCCCCTGCTGCAAGTCGACACGGCCCTGATCGACGCGCTACATGTCCAGCACTTCATAATCGCCGTGGAAACCAATGGCACCGTGGCCGCGCCCGCTGGCATCGACTGGTTATGCGTCAGCCCCAAAGCGGGTGCGGCCTGGGTTCAAAAAACCGGGCAAGAGCTCAAAGTGGTGGTGCCGCAGGCCGGCTTGTCGCTTGACGAGTTGGCGGAGTTGCCCTTCGAACACCATTTTTTGCAACCCATGGATGGCCTTCTGGCGAAGGACAATACCCGCTGGGCCGTCGAGCACTGCCTGGCTGATCCCCGATGGCACCTCAGCGTTCAAACCCACAAAACCCTCGGTATCCGATAAGCCATGCTGCACGAAGTCACTCAACGCTTCTTCTTTGACGCCGCCCACACCCTGCGCCGCGAGATCGAAACCCAATCAAGCCTGCGCATCCATGGGCACACCTATTGCGCTGAG
>CANHBY010000224.1 GCA_947458895.1 Burkholderiales bacterium
GAAATCGGCACCGATCTTCAGGCCACCGGTGCCACCCAGCGCCTGCGCCGTGGCCACACGGCCCTCCTTGACTGCGGCGCTGTCAGCCCCGAACACCAAGCCTTGCACAGCTTGGTCATAGGCCGCGATGCCGTCAATGGGCAGGTAGCCGCGTGGCTTGGCAGCTTCTTGAATTTGACGCTCTGCCTGGGCCACGCATTTCAACAAGGGCAGCTTGCCGTTGTCGTCGTAGTAGACCCCAACACCGAGGTTGACCTTGGCTGGGTTGGGATCCGCATTGAACTGCTCATTGAGGCCCAAAATGGGGTCGCGGGGGGCCATGACAACTTGGGCGAAGAGAGAACTCATGTCAATATCCTTGTGGGTGGAGCCTGGACTCGCCCTCTGCCTTGGAGTGGGGTAGGGGCGGTGGCCTGGGGCTCAGACGACGATGTATCGGCTCTGTAGGCTCCCTTAGGGGTGCCCCAGGCCATCGGAAATAAAAAAAGCGAATCAGCCCGAAATTTTATCCGCCCGAGCCAATCCAATATTGCATGCCTCCAGACCGAACACAGGCCCATGAACGACCACACCCCTCTTTCTTCTGATCGCACCAAAGAGGCCAGTGTGTCTTTGGCTGACTCACCAGAGGCCCCCAGCGGCGAGTTCGTTCGATTCGATGACTCCCCTTTTCAGTTGTTTCAGCCTTATCCACCTGCCGGTGATCAGCCTGCCGCCATTGGCCAGTTGTGTGAGGGGCTGCAAGACGGATTGGCCTACCAGACCTTGTTGGGCGTGACCGGTTCCGGCAAAACCTTCACCATGGCCAATGTGATCGCCCGGCTGGGCCGGCCTGCCATCGTGTTCGCGCCGAACAAGACCCTGGCTGCACAGCTCTACAGCGAGTTCCGCGAGTTCTTTCCCAAGAATGCCGTCGAGTACTTCGTGAGCTACTACGACTACTACCAACCTGAGGCCTATGTGCCTCAGCGCGATCTGTTCATTGAAAAAGACAGCGCCATCAATGAGCACATTGAGCAAATGCGTCTCTCAGCCACCAAGAGCCTGTTGGAGCGGCGCGATGTGGTGATCGTGGCCAGCGTTTCAGCGATTTACGGCATCGGCGACCCGGAGTCCTACCACCGAATGGTGATGACGCTGAGGGTGGGCGACAGACTGAGCCAGCGCGATGTGATCTCTCAGCTCATCCGCATGCAGTACCAGCGCAACGAAATCGACTTCTCTCGTGGCACCTTTCGGGTGCGAGGCGACACCATCGATGTGTTTCCGGCAGAGCACTCGGAGCTGGCCATTCGCATCGATTTGTTTGACGACGACATCGATACGCTTCAACTCTTTGACCCCCTCACCGGCCGCATCCGCCAAAAAATTCCTCGCTTCACCGTCTACCCCTCCAGCCACTATGTGACGCCGCGCGAGCGTGTGGTGGCGGCCATCGACACCATCAAAGAAGAGTTGCGAACCCGGCTGGATGAGCTGGTCAAGATGGGCAAGCTTGTTGAGGCGCAGCGCTTGGAGCAACGTACCCGGTTCGACCTGGAAATGCTTCAGGAAATTGGGCATTGCAAGGGCATCGAAAATTACACACGCCACCTCAGCGGCGCCGAGCCCGGCCAGCCACCGGCCACACTGGTGGACTACCTGCCGCATGACGCGCTCATGTTCATGGATGAGAGCCATGTGCTGATCGGCCAATTTGGCGGCATGTACAACGGTGACCGTGCGCGCAAAACCACTTTGGTCGACTATGGCTTCCGCCTACCCAGCGCATTGGACAACCGCCCCCTGCGCTTCGAAGAGTTCGAGAGCAAGGTGCGCCAGATGGTCTTTGTGTCGGCCACACCTGCAAAATATGAAATTGCCAAAACCGCTGAAGGTGGGCAGGTGGTTGAGCAGTTGGTTCGGCCCACCGGCCTGATCGACCCGGTGGTGGAGGTTCGGCCAGCCGCCCAACAGGTCGATGATGTTTTGCAGGAAATTCGCGTGCGAATTGAGCGGCATGACCGGGTACTCATCACCACGCTGACCAAGCGCATGGCCGAGCAGCTCACCGATTACCTGAGCGACAACGGCGTCAAGGTGCGCTACTTGCACAGCGATGTGGACACCGTGGAGCGTGTCGAGATTCTGCGTGACCTGCGCCTGGGGGTGTTTGATGTGCTGGTGGGTATCAACCTGCTGCGCGAGGGGCTGGACATCCCGGAGGTGTCCCTCGTAGCCATTCTTGATGCCGACAAGGAAGGCTTTCTGCGCTCCGAGCGCAGCCTCATCCAAACCATCGGCCGGGCGGCTCGAAACCTTCATGGCATGGCGATTTTGTACGGCGACACCATCACCGACTCCATGCGCCGTGCGATCGATGAAACGCAGCGGCGACGGGATCGTCAAATCGCTCACAACGAAGCCAATGGCATCACCCCGCGCACTATTCAAAAGCGTGTGAAGGAGCTCATCGATGGCGTCTATGGTGGCGACAAGTCAGGGGACCGCGCGCAGCTTCTTGAGTCGATCAGCTCTGCAGAGGCCTTGAGCGAGAAAGACCTGGGCAAGCGGATCAAGCAGCTAGAAAAGCAGATGCTGGAGCACGCGCGCAACCTCGAGTTCGAGAAGGCCGCTGGTTTGCGTGACCAGTTGGCCTTGCTGCGGCAGCAGGCCTTTGGGGCCAGCGGCGAAGACAGCGTGGTGCCTTTGGTGCCAGCCGTGGGCCGGCAGTAGTGCGGTGTTTTGCTCTTGATGGAACAAATAAAAGCGATGCATTTTGGGTCAGGGCAAGGCGCAAACCGCAGCGATACCGGGTGGTATCGCGAGGATTTGTAACGCCGCCATGATCCAAAATGCGCGTTTTATGTTCCAGAGAGAGCAAAACACTGCAATAGCCTCCACCGGGCCATGCTCGGGGTTACCCTGATAAAAAGTTGACTAAATAAGTGGGTGTTGGTTATACTTGACTACTGTTATCGGAATTAACCCCAAATTGTCTCGGGGCAATCTTCTTCATTGAGATCAAGCACTGGCGGCGTTGCAGTCGCTCAGTTTGTTCTAACAGAGCCTTAGGAGCACTTCATGCGCTTGACCACCAAAGGTCGTTTCGCTGTGACCGCCATGATCGACCTTGCGCTTCGCGAGGGTTCGGGGCCTGTTGCGCTGGCGGCAATCAGCGCTCGTCAGCAAATCTCCCTTTCCTACCTTGAGCAGTTGTTCGGTAAGTTGCGCCGTAACGATCTGGTCGAGAGTACGCGAGGCCCGGGTGGCGGCTATACCCTGGGACGCAAATCTTCTGAGATCAGCGTGGCTGACATCATCGTCGCCGTTGATGAGGCGCTTGACGCCACCGGCTGCGCTGGCAAAGAAAACTGCATGGGTGAGGATGCTGGCCGTTGCATGACCCATGATTTGTGGGCCAGTCTCAATACCAAGATGATCGACTACCTTAACTCCATCAGCCTGCGCAAACTGGTGGAAGACCAGCTGGCCAAGGGCGTGTCGATTGAAGACCAGCCGATCAAGCGGGCTATTTCCACCCAGCCGGTGGTCAAGCCCATCAAAATCACCGCTCCCAATTCAGTGTTTGCGCTCGGCTCGGCCCTCTCGGGCATGGCCGACAAATGACATTGATGCCCTAGGGCCTGTTAACACTAAAGATGCCAGATGCGTTGTTCTTCAAAAGGCCTTGAGCAAGGCGCAAAACGAAGCCGGGGTAGGTCCCCGGCGAGGCTTTGCAACGCCGCGCA
>CANHBY010000225.1 GCA_947458895.1 Burkholderiales bacterium
GACAGTCGAGCCTTGGTGGCGCATATTGAAGCCATGGGCGCTGAAGCGGTGATTCCGCCGCGCAGTTGCCAACGAAGCCGAGCCTTTGACTCCAAAACCTATCGTGCCCGCAATGCCATCGAGCGATGCTTTGGGCGACTCAAACAGTGGCGTCGCCTCGCCACACGCTACGACCGCAAAGACTCAAACTTCCGAGCATTCCTCTGCATCGCCTCTTTCCTCATCTGGCAACCAACTTGAATGTCGATTTAGCCTAGTAGCTCTGGTGACGCAATTTAACCAATACGCGGCCCATCGCTGAGCTGATGGCAGCTTGCGCCGATGAGTCGCAAATACCAACCCCCGCGGGAGCTTGGTTCATCTGCTCAGGCTTGCCTTTGATCAAGGGCATTTGGCCTGCAGCCGGTGCGGGCTCTACATCGAAGTGCTTGTAGAGCGGGGGTGCGGAAAGCGCAGGCGGTGCAGACTTGGAGCCACCGCCAAAGATCATCTCTGACTCGTGTGGCAAGTCTTCATCCAACCCTGCGAAATCAGCGCGCATGACTCGAGCTGTGTTGCGCTCTTGGGCGGAGGTGGCCACCTTTTTCAGCGTCACCCGCATGAAGGCAGCCTCGTCTTTGGCGCAGGGCTGAAGGTTCAGGTTGAGCCACGAGCTCTGGCCCACCTCAAAGCGATGTTCGAACCAACCCAAATACCAGAACCACTGGGTGAAGTAGATCCATGAGTTTTCATTAAGGGCGCGAACGTGGGTGGGGTCTTGCCAAGCACTCAGAGCTTTCTCGTAGGGAACCTCAATTTCAAAGGTTCCACCCTCTTTAAGCAAAGTCAAGGCGTTCGTCATGAAGGTGACGAGGTCGCTCACATGCTCCAGCACGTTATTGGCATAGAGCACATCCACGCTATGCGGCTGAAGTTCGACCTCGCCACCGAAGCGTGTGGGCCGCAACACTGGCCAATCGATTTTTTCACCGAGGTTCAGCACGAGGTCAGGCTCAGCGCCCTCCATCACATCGATGTTCAGCCACCCTGGGCGATAGTCTTTGCCAGAGCCCACGTTCACGCGGTTGGGCGCCCAGATTTGGGCTGCGTGGGATTGCCGATACACCTGCACAAACCCGGATGCGAAACCCACCAAATCAGCGTAGGCCTCAATGGGGTCATGTTGACTGAAGGCCTCCAATTGGGCCTGAGCCTGCTCATAGAACGACTCAGAGCGGAATGTTTCCCGGAAAAATTTTTCGAAGCCCGCATCATCAAGCCAGAAAACCGCCTCGTCAAAAGCGGCCGAGGGAAGAGTTTGTGGCGCACGCTCTGAGATCACGGGTGTGCCGAGTGAAAGGCAGTGTGCGGCTCTGATTTTTTCGAACCGGCTACTCTCGTAGAAATGGCAATTGATGACGGATTTGGCCTGTTGAATGAAGTGGTCTCGCTCGGGGCCGTAAAGTGGCCGATCAAAGCTGGTCACCTCCACACCGCACGCCTCGATGCGGTTTAAAAATTCCTTGCGGCGCGGGTTCATGCTGCCGAAAAAGAGCAAGTCGATGGGCCGCTCCTGCAAGGGCACAGCCTGCTGCCCTCTCAGATACGGCGCACTATAAAAAGGCAGGAGGGGCACATCAGCCGAATCGGCGCAGTAGTGCGGCACATTCTGGGGGTCATAGTCGATCACCGCGGAGGACCGTAATAGCCTCAAGTAATCCTCGCTGAGCGATGCACCACCGGGGCCGGTTTGCTCCAGATTAAAAATCAGGCAGGGATACTTGTCTTTGAGTTCATGCTGAAAGCCGAGGTGCGCACCGAAGACGATGTTTACAGCATCTTCCCGCAGGCGGTTCTTGCCAATCGACACCTCTAAACCAAGCCGACGCAACTGATAACGCACATAACGCGCGGGGTCCAGGAAGCCCAGCGAATGCACATAAGTGGAAGGCTGCATCACAGCCAAATGAAAGCGGGGGGCAGCGGTCATGGCATCGCCTTTGTACGCGCCAACCATTGGCGCTCAGATACATAGGAATGCTAGGCTGCATTAGCCCAGATCAAGGGGGGATAAGCACCGCAATTACCCACTATTCAGAACGTACGTATTCACCCCCCACTGAAAACCCCAGTCGCAGGCCCACCCGGAGCCACACATCGTGGCTCTAAAGTTCAAGGCTGAGTAGGGCAAAGGCCGGGCGGGGTAGCGCTAGCCGCTGGGCGCTAAGCTGGGGCCTGGGGTCTGGTCGATCCAGGCGGTGATGGATTGGTGCAGGAAGTCGAGCATGTTGCGGCCTTGACGGCGGCAGCTCTCTAAAACGCTGAAGCCTCGGGCGATGAATTCTTCGCCGCGACGTGAGCGGGTGGGGCCGGAGATTTTTCGCTTGAGCACGATCCCGCGAAGGGCTTGTTCGGCGGCATTGTTGGTGGGCTGCACTTCGGGGCGATGGATGAAGGTCCACAGGGCGGGCCACAGCCGCAGCAAATTGGCGCATGTGTTGGCGGTGCGCGAACATTCGGTCTGCGCGACGCCTCGCTCAAGGGCGACCCGCAGGCGGCGCTGCAGGGGCTCGTAATTTTTGCAGCCGCGCTCGCGCCAGCGAAACATCACATAGCCCAGCCCCAGCAGTCGCTGTCCGATGCGGCCAGCCGTGCCCGATCGCTCGCTGATGCGGATGAAATCCCGCAGCAAATGCGCCCAGCATACCTGCCGCTTGTTCACGTCCATCGAGTCATACACGCCGTAGCGGTCGGACACCACGATTGCCTCGGGCTTGGGGCCCATCAGGTTCTCAAACACATAACGCGCCCTTGAAGGCAGGGTGCTGAAGGTGGCCACCATCGGCGTAACCAGGCCCCAAGTCCATGACCCCCCGGTCCCTTCGCGTGGATACCTCGTTTCGTCCACATGAACCACCGGGGCGCTCGCCATGGCATGCACCGCTTGCGCCACCGGCGTGGCCAGCGCTTGGGACACCTTGCCATGGGCTTGCGAAACCGCACCTATGCTGAAGTCCACTCCAAGAAGTTGCGCCATCACATGGCGAATCTTGCCCTGCGTCAGGTGGCAATGGGTGCCCAAATAGCCTACGATCGACAAGGCCCTCGGGCCCATCTGCCCACGCGGCACGCCCCTTGGCAACACACCCTGATGGACCTTTGTGCAGCCCGCACACACACCGCTGTAAAGCCGATACTCATCCACCCTGGCCTTGACCTCGGGCACGTCAAAAACCTGATGCCGCAAGGCCTTGCCTCGCACCCGTACATTGGCCCCGCATTCACAGCGATCAGGCGGCGGGCACTCATGAACCGCATCCACCTCAGCCTCTGGCAGCAACTCCCGGTAAGCCCCAGGATGCCCTTTCTGCGCCCCGCGCTTGCGAGCACTGGCCCGCCGCGCCGCCCGATTCGGCCCACCCGGCCCATCCGACGACGGCGGCTTGGACGAATTGCGCGAGTTCAGCTTGAGCTTCTCTTGCAGCAGCGCGAGAGCCTCTTCATGAGCCAGTAGCTGTTGATTCAACGCCTTAATCTCGACAGTCAAACCATCAATCACCTGATGGCACAACGCCAGCGTGGCTGGCTTGGTGGCTTGGCTCTTCTGAGATTCTTCAGTGGGGTCTTGATTCGACATCCGCGCAGTGTTCCCGCCTCCCTATCCGTTGGCAAGCAAAACCGCACTCTAAGGCTCAGACCTGTGGCTCCAGGGTTGCATTTGCGGCTGGAGGGGGGGGGTGAATACATAC
>CANHBY010000226.1 GCA_947458895.1 Burkholderiales bacterium
CCCCCAAAGGGTTTTTAATTTCGTGGGCCAGGTTACGCACCAGTTCCTTGTTTGCCTGCGCCTGATCAAGAGCGCGCTCTTCGCGCTCCAATCGTGCCTGCTGTTCGATTTCAATCAGCTCCAACAACACATCATCTGACTGCTCTATCTGCGTCACGATCACATGGACGGCCAACGGCCCACCGGGGCGGCGAACGCTTGTCTCCATGCGGCTGGTCGAAAAATCATTGCGCGCGACAGCTGAAACCGTGTCAAGAAATCGATCAGCCTCGGCAAAAATACCCAACAGATAGGCCCCCAGCAGGCTACGCCTAGACACTCCGAGTTCGGTCTCGAACGCAGCATTCACAAACAAGCACAGCCCCTCGCGGTCGACCACCGCCGCCATGGTGGCCAAATGATCAAAGGCCGAATACTGCAAAGCCCTGATGCTCAGCACCGCACTCATGCGGGACGAGTTCATGCAGACCCGACCACTCTGCCCCGAAAGGGGCGCCCCCCCCGGCTCACGGCAGTTTCGCCAACTCACGCTTGAGTGCCGCAAGGTCGTTTTGCTTGCGTGCAATCGCCGCCTTTAACTCGGCCGTGCGATCAAGATACTTTTGATAGTTCTTTTCGCCACCGAGACGCTCAGGCTCGCCATTGTTGTATTCGGCTTGCAAGGCAGCCAGCGAGGCCTCTTCCTTCTTCAGCTCCGAAGCCAAAATCTGCTTGCGATCTGAGTCTCGGGCACGTTGCTCCCCCGGGTCAACACGTGGCGCACCCGTTGGCGAAGCGGCAGGGGCCGTAGGGACCGTAGGCTCAGAACCTCTCGATTTGCTAGGGGTAACCACAGTCACAGGCGCGCCCTCCAGAGGCGTACAGCCCTTCTCTTTGGCTTCTTTCGGTGTGATGGCATCGGAATACAAAACCGGAGGGCCAGGACACTTGTAGACAGTGGCGCCCAGCGCCTGTGCCTGCATACAAACCAACCCCAGGAAAACCCCGGCCACAGCGGCCAATCGACACACCCACGACATGGAACCACGCATTCAGCGACTCCTCATAACAACCCAGCGCCAACAAAACGGCAAGCCGACTGTGAACGCCATCCGTTCAACTTATTGTGAACGACCTGAAACCGGTTTTTGACCGCCCTGACCCGCGAGGAAACCCTAATGAATAGGGATATCTTCGCTCAGAGCACCCAACTGCCGCCCCGCAAATGATGCACGCATTGAGCCGGCCCCAAAAGCAAAGGGACGGCCCAAGCCGCCCCCTTATTCAAAATGTAAAGACTCTCACGAGCCCCGCCACAACCCGGATCACAGGCTGTAGTACATGTCGAATTCGACCGGATGGGTCGTCATGCGGAAACGCGTCACGTCCTGCATCTTCAGCTCAATGTAAGCGTCGAGGAACGCATCGGTGAACACGCCACCCTTGGTCAAGAAGGCACGATCCTTGTCCAGATAGTCCAGGGCCTGGTCGAGGCTGTGGCACACGGTAGGGATCTTTGCGTCCTCTTCGGGAGGCAGGTGATAAAGATCCTTGGTGGCAGCTTCGCCCGGATGAATCTTGTTCTCTACGCCGTCGAGACCGGCCATCAGCAAAGCCGAGAAGGCCAGATAGGGGTTGGCCATGGGATCGGGGAAGCGCGCCTCAATGCGGCGGCCCTTGGGGTTGGCCACATAGGGAATACGGATCGATGCCGAACGGTTGCGCGAGCTGTAGGCCAGCTTGACGGGAGCCTCGAAGCCAGGCACCAAACGCTTGTAGCTGTTGGTGGTGGGGTTGGTGATCGCGTTCAAAGCGCGAGCATGTTTGATCACGCCGCCGATGTAATACAGAGCAAAATCAGACAGGCCAGCATAGCCGTCGCCAGCAAACAGGTTTTTGCCGTCTTTCCAGACAGACTGGTGAACGTGCATGCCGGAACCGTTGTCGCCCACGATGGGCTTGGGCATGAAGGTGGCCGTTTTGCCATAGCTGTGGGCCACGTTTTGCACCACATACTTCAGCATTTGTGACCAATCGGCGCGCTGCACCAGTGTGCTGAAGCGGGTGCCAATTTCCATTTGACCGGCATTGGCCACTTCGTGGTGATGGACCTCCACCGGAATGCCCAACGACTCCAGAATCAAACACATTTCAGATCGCAGGTCTTGGCCGGAGTCGACTGGAGGGGTGGGGAAGTAACCCCCCTTCACTGTGGGACGGTAGCCAGAGTTGCCGTGGTCATATTCCTTGCCAGTGCTCCAGGCGGCCTCTTCAGACTCGATCTTGACGAAGCAGCCAGACATGTCCACTTGCCAGCGAACATTGTCAAAAATGAAGAACTCGGGCTCGGGGCCGAAATAAGCCGTGTCGCCCAGGCCCGAGGCCTTCATGTAGGCCTCAGCACGCTTGGCCAGGGAGCGGGGATCGCGCTCGTAGGGCTTGCCATCACTGGGCTCCACCACATCACAGGTCAAGATCAGCGTGGGCTCTTCGAAGAAGGGGTCGATGTTGGCGGTGTTCGGATCAGGCATCAGCTGCATGTCGGAAGCTTCAATGCCCTTCCAACCGGCGATCGACGAACCATCAAAGGCATGGCCCGAAGTGAACTTGTCTTCATCGAAGTGAGACACGGGAACAGAAACGTGCTGCTCCTTGCCACGGGTGTCGGTAAAACGAAAGTCAACGAATTTGATTTCGTTTTCTTGCACCATTTTCATGACGTCGGCAACAGTCTTGGCCATCAAAAATCTCCTAGCGAGCGATTGGGTGTTTGGAATAAAAAGCTTGGCGCGAAGGGGGGCGTGTGGCCGGCCCGTTGAGCGCACGGGAATGTAGCAGAAACCATGCCCACGACTGTGCACCCTGCCGCCAAGCCCCACCAAGCCTGGTAAGCCACGCACGGGGCACCAATATAGTGCAAATAAATGCGCTCAGCGCACCACCTCAGGGCCAAGAGAGGCATTGAGCCGCACCAAGCCGTTGCGCAATGCCGCATAAGCCACCTCCACTTGAGAGGCAGGCCCCTTGACGCCCAGCTCAATGTGCTTACCCCATTGCGGATGATCCACACTGGGCAGACTGAAGACCTTGATAACTGGAAATTCAGCCTCGATCTGCACCATCAAGGGTGTGAGAACCGCCTCAATTGCGCCAAATACAATCACGGAGCGCTCCTGCCGATCCAGCGTCCGGTGGTAGCTCACCAGCCGGTGGTCAAGCACCCACTCCACCATCGGCCAAGCCATGACCGGAAACCCGGGCACAAAGAAAACGGCGCCTTCGCCCTGGGGTGCCTGGCGCCAAAAACCTGGGATCTTGTTATAGGGGTTGGGGATGATGTGGGCCCCTTCGGGGAAGCAACCCATGTTCAATCGATGCACGTTGTCAGCACGATCAGGATCAAAAGCCTCGCCCTTCTCCACCGCCATTTCACGCACCCGCTGGGTGATCAGATCACGCGCTTCGGGGTGCAGCGTCAACCCAACGCCCAGAGCCGCTGCCGCGCTTTGCCGAGTGTGGTCATCTGGCGTCGCGCCAATGCCACCGCAACAAAACACCATGTCACCGCTTGAAAACGCATACGCAATGTCAGCCGTCAGACGCCGCGGATCGTCCCCCGCGTAGCGAACCCACGACAAGGCCAGCCCCCGGGCTGCCAATAGCTCGATCACCTTGGGCATGTGCTTATCAGCACGCTTGCCCGAGAGAATTTCATCGCCCACGATGATCAGACC
>CANHBY010000227.1 GCA_947458895.1 Burkholderiales bacterium
GAGGCCCATGACTCACCTCGCACCGAAGAGCCGTTTGATGAAGCTTTGCTTGCTGGGCTGGGTGAATCGAAGCGGTTTGTCGGTACCCAGAAAGCGATCGATGACGTCTCGGTACGCCTCTGAGACATCAGAGCCCTCCACGTGGATGGCCGGCACGCCTTGGTTGGAGGCGTTGAGTACCACTTCAGACTCGGGGATCACGCCGATCAGTTTGATGCGCAAAATCTCGTGGATGTCTTGCAGTGAGAGCATGTGCCCCCCTTCCACGCGGTTGGGGTGGTAGCGCGTGATCAGCAGGTGCTCTCGGATAGGCTCGGCTTTGTCGATGGCACGCTTGGTTTTGGAGTTCAGCATGCCCAAAATGCGGTCTGAGTCTCGAACAGATGAGACCTCTGGATTCGTGACCACCAGAGCCTCATCTGCGAAGTGCATGGCCATCAGTGCGCCAGTTTCGATCCCGGCAGGTGAATCGCACACGATGTATTCGAAACCCATGTCGTCTAGCTCTTTGAGAACCCGCTCTACGCCTTCATGAGTCAGAGCTTCCTTGTCACGGGTTTGGGAGGCCGCCAGAACATACAGGTTTTCGCATTGCTTGTCTTTGATGAGGGCCTGGTTGAGATTGGCCTCGTTGTGGATCACGTTGATCAGGTCGTAAACCACACGCCGCTCACATCCCATGATGAGATCCAGGTTACGCAGACCCACATCGAAGTCAATCACGGCGGTTTTGTGGCCACGCATTGCCAAGCCAGATGCAAAGCTCGCACTGGTAGTGGTTTTCCCAACACCTCCTTTTCCGGAGGTCACCACGATGATTTTGGCCATGAATGGCAGTCCTTGTAGGTGATATTTAGAGCAAAAAACTCAGAGCAAGCTCTCAAAAACCAGTCGATCGTCTTCCAGCCGGACTTGGGCTGGTTTGCTAACGACGTCTGCAGGCAAGGGGTGCTCTGTGGTGCGATAGATGCCAGCGATCGAAACGAGTTCGGGTTGCAGGCAGGTACTGAAAATTCGTGCGTCTGTGTTGCCTTTGGCGCCCGCGATTGCCTTGCCACGCAAGGGCCCATACACATGAATATGGCCATCAGCGATGACTTCAGCGCCGCAGTTGACAGCCGCCATCACCACCAGATCACCGCCGCGGGCGTACACCTGTTGGCCGGAACGCAGGGGCTTGTGGATCACCACCGTGGCAGCACCTGGGGTACCTGCACGCCCCCCAGCTTCGCTTTGGGAGTCCTCAGCATTGCGATCCAACTCATCGGGAAGCTCGGCCAAGCCGGCCGCGACAGCGGCTTGCATTTGAGCCGCATTTCCTGAGCGAACACCGACCGGCTGCATTTTGTAACGACGCAGCAGCACTGCCAGCTCATAGAAATTGATGGCGTTACGCTCGCCAGAAACGGCGGCCAGGTCAATGACGACCGGGTCGTTGTTGAAAAAATCCGGAGAACTGTCGAAGCGGCGGGAGAGCTCACTGGCCAGCGCCGCTTTGTTGGTGGTTTGTAATAAGAGCGCCGCTAAACTCAATGAGGCGCTTTTGAGATCAAATACAGGTGGTGCAATACTCTTAGCAGTTGCCATATCGCTCGGGTCCTTGGCGCAGATGGGTTGCTTGAATTTACAACCTCTTCAGCATATTCTGGGGGATTGGCTCGAGGTACACAATGGGCTGGGCGGGTTCAGTCATAAAGCTGTAGTTTTCAGGATGGGTTCACCTGCTCTCTGTACAGCGATCAACTCGACCCTGAGGGATGCTGATAAGTGTTGAGAATGTACTGTCAGTCAAAACCCTCAAGCGGGAGAAAAAGCCTCAGTTCTGGGTTCATCTTCCCCAATGAATCCGCCACTTTGGTGGGCCCAGAGCCGGGCATACAAGCCGCCATTGGCCAGCAGTTGAGGGTGGTTGCCTTCTTCAACGATGCGTCCCTGGTCCAGCACGATGAGCCTGTCCATTGCGGCAATGGTCGACAGTCGGTGGGCAATGGCCACCACGGTCTTGCCTTCCATGAGGCTGTAGAGGCTGGCCTGTATGGCTGACTCGACTTCCGAGTCGAGCGCGCTGGTGGCTTCGTCGAGCAGCAAAATCGGCGCATCTTTCAACATGACGCGGGCAATGGCAATGCGCTGCCGTTGCCCCCCAGAGAGCTTGACGCCTCGCTCGCCTACGTGGGCCTCATACCCTGTGCGGCCTGCAGCGTCTGACAGGCTCAAGATGAACTCGTGGGCCTGAGCTCTGTGGGCAGCGGCGAGCATCTCGGCCTCGGTAGCGTCTGGCCGGCCGTAGCAGATGTTGTCGCGCACCGAGCGGTGCAGCAGCGAGGTGTCTTGGGTCACCATGCCCACCTGCGCTCGCAGGCTGTCTTGTTGAACGCCAGCGATGTCTTGCCCATCGATCAGGATGTGGCCTGAAGAGACATCGTAAAAACGCAGCAATAGGTTGACCAAGGTGCTTTTGCCCGCACCTGACCTGCCCACCAAGCCGATTTTTTCGCCCGGGCGGATGTGAAAGTTGAGGTTTTCAATGATCCATGGACTTGTCTTTGGTGACTCGGTTGAGGCGGTTTTTTCGCGGTAGGCGAAGCTCACGCCTTCGAAGCGGATCTCGCCTTGTCGAACCACCAGGGGCTGTGCTTCGGGTCGATCGATCACGGCGTGGGGCTGGGAGAGGGTGGTGATACCGTCTTGCAACACCCCAATTTGCTCGAACAGATTGGACATTTCCCACATCATCCAGTGTGAAATTCCATTGAGACGCAAGGCCATGGCCGTGGCGGCCGCCACAGCACCTACCCCCACACTCCCCTCCACCCATAGCCACAACGCGGCACCTGCGGTGATTGCGATCAGCAAGGTGTTGAGTGTTTGAGTGGTCACTTCGAAAGCACTGACCAAGCGCATTTGCTGGTGAACTGTGAGGATGAATTCCGCCATCGCGCTGCGTGCATAGGCCGCCTCTCGTTGGGCGTGTGAAAAGAGCTTGATGGTGGAGATGTTGGTGTAGGCGTCGGTGATGCGGCCCGTCATGAGCGAGCGGGCTCCCGCCTGCACCTGAGAGACCTTGCCCAGCCGCGGCACAAAGAACCACAGTGCAGCCATGTAGCAGCCTAGCCAGCCTAAAAACGCCACCAACAGCCACACATGAAAGCCGCCCACCACAGCGACCATGGTGAAAAAATAGAGCAAAACGAACACCACGATGTCGCAGATGATCATGATGACCTCGCGCGTGGCCAGCGCGGTTTGCATCACCTTGGTGGCCACTCGGCCGGCAAACTCATCTTGGTAAAAGCTCATGCTTTGGGCGAGCATCCAGCGATGAAAATTCCAGCGCTGCAGCATGGGAAAGTTACCGGCCAAGGCCTGGTACTTGATCAGTGAGCGCAACCAAATCACCAGCGGGCTGAGCAACAAGACGGCCCCCAAAGCGAGCAGCCCCACTCGCTGCTGTGCCCATAAATCTTCAGCATGGACCTGGTTGAGCCAGTCCACAATGCGCCCCATGAAGGCAAACAACAGGGCCTCAAAGACGGCGATTAATGCGGACGTCAAGGTCAGGGCCAAAACCAGGCCACGAGCCCCCTTGGCGCAGCTCCACACAAAGGCCATGAAGGTCTTGGGGGGCTGCACTGGTGCGGCCTCAGGATAGGGGTTGAGAAGCTTTTCGAAAAAGCGGATCAAACGAAGTCTCCGGGAAAAGGGGTGTGA
>CANHBY010000228.1 GCA_947458895.1 Burkholderiales bacterium
AATACAGCTTCAGCGCCAAGGAGCGAAGCACAGATGCGGAGTACGCAGGCGACGAAGGGATCGAGCTCACCGGCGAGGACAAGGCCTTCCTCGAAGCCTTCATCCAAGACAACAAGCTGGACATGAACAACGACGGTGATCGTCAAAAGCTCGAAGACGCCTTCAGGGCTCGCCGCTACCCCAATGAAGAGGATGATGCGGCGTTGCGGGAATACGTCGAGTTGGAGGTGAAGGGGATTGATACGCAGGCGCAGGGATGAGGCTTGTGGGGGGCATAGATCTGCCCCCCTATGGGGCACTAAAGGAGCCTCGTTTCCAGATGTAGCCGAAACCCCTAAAACCCTTCATTTTGATCAAATTGGGCAAGCAAAGCCATCGAAACCGTGTTGTTCTGCCTTTATACCGATGGCGTCTCCGTTACATGATGTTGGGAATATCAATGCTCGGAGTCGTGCATGGATCGCATGAGTTTTAACCCAGCTCTCCTTCAGATCGACATTCCCGCAAGACCTGAAGCAATGGTCAAGCTGGCTCAACTGCTGGCGAAAGAAAAAGTCGATTTGGGTGCGCTGGCCAGTCTGATCGAGTCTGATATGGCTCTGGCTGCAGCGGTCATGAAGGCTGTGAACTCGCCGGTGTATGGCCTCAAAGGCCGGGTCAAAACCGTCCAACAAGCGACGACATATCTGGGTACGAGAGAGATTTCAGCTCTGGCCTACGACTTCGGCCTTCGCTCTGTTTTTCCGCAGGCCGCGACGCTTGATGAAATCTGGGCGCGTGCGAGCATCCGGGGTCTTCTGATGGGCCGCCTGGCGGAATCACTTTGCATGGATGCCTGGAGTGCCCATACGGCGGGCTTGTTCGAAGAATGCGGTAAGGCAATTTTGTTCAAGCATGACCCAGAGGCCTACATGCAGATCATGGTGGTGGCGCGAAATGATGTCGAGTTGGCGGTTTTGGAGCTCGAGTCCTTTGGCATCAGTCATGACAAGCTGGGCGCCAAACTGTGCAAAAGCTGGGGGCTCTCCCCTGCAGCGTTGGCCAGTGTGGAAAACCATGTGCAGGTAATCAGCGATCTTGAGCTGCCACACACTCCGGGAAGGTCGATCTGCGTGTTGTCTGGATTGGCGCATGCCCTGATGAACGACCCGGAGCAACTCGAGGAGATTTGCATGGCCTTGGCACCACAGGCCATGATGGACCAAACCCTGCTGCTCAGAGGTGCTCGCAAGGTCAAGGATAAGCTGGACGAATATTTGGCCGACGCCTAGGATCGCGCCTAAGGGAGGTCCCCAAGTGCGCCCCCCCGCTTTGAGGAGAACGGCTGATGAGCACGGTTCAGTTCAATCTGCAGGGTCGATCATTCATCATCACCGGCGCAGCGCGCGGCATTGGCGCGGCCTGTGCCGAGCGGCTTTGCCGGGACGGTGCAGCGGTAGGGCTATGGGATGTGGATGTGTCGGCAGGCGAGGCCTTGGCCGCGTCACTTCAAGCCAGCGGTCATTTGGCACACTTCATCGCCTGCAATGTGGCTGTTCGCTCGGAGGTCGATCGTGCTGTTTCAGAAAGCCTTTCGGCCCTCGGAGGTAGGATTCATGGCCTGGTCAACAACGCGGGCATCTTCAAGGCGGCTGATTTTTTGGACATCACCGAGGCTGATTGGGACGCCGTTTTGAATGTCAACCTCAAGGGTGCGTTTTTGGTGGGGCAGGCGGTCGCGCGTGAAATGGTCAAAACGGGTGGGGGCTCGGTGGTCAACATGAGCTCGGTTAATGGCCTGATGGCAATACCCAGCATCGCCAGCTACAACGTGAGCAAGGGGGGGATCAACCAGCTCACGCGCGTGATGGCGCTGGCGCTTGCAGACCGTGGTGTTCGCGTCAATGCCGTGGCGCCAGGCACGATTGCCACGGAGCTCGCACAAGCTGCTGTTTTAGGAAGCGAAGAAGCCAAGCTTCGCATCATGAGCCGCACACCCATGAAGCGCTTGGGTGAGCCCTCCGAGGTAGCCGATGTTTGTGCGTTCTTGCTGAGTGATGCGTCCAGCTATATGACAGGCGAGATTGTCTATGTGGATGGTGGACGGCTTGCGCTGAATTACACCGTGGCAACGAGCTAGGGAGCCACAACGTTGCGAAGTGTGAAACCTCAGACCTGCATGTTCATGATGTCGCTGTAAGCCTGAACCATTCGGTTGCGTACTTGCAAGGTAGCCTGGAAACCGATCTGTGCCTTTTGCATGGCGACCATGGTTTGTTCGATGCTGACAGTGGGGTTGTCGAGTTGCACTTCACGCTGAAGCCGGCTCGCTTCCTTTTGGCTCTCACTCACGGACGAGATGGCCTTTTTCAGGGCATCTTGAAAGCCTGCCCCCTGGGCGGCTTCACCTTTTTCCACCGGCAGGCCGTTGGGTTGCAGGCCAGCGCGGGCCACGGCCTGGGCAAAGTCAAAAGGTTTGAGCGTGACGTTCATCCGGTTCTCCGCACTTATTGCGCAATGCTTCGCATATTAGGCGCTCAAGTTGTTCATATCGAAGCGAACTGATGGCTCTTTGACACCCTGTTTGCGCCATCATCTGAACACTGGAATTGAAATAATCTGTTTCATTCGTGGCCTCGAGTTTTTTGCAGGCCCCTTGCCGGACCACACCACAATGGACAACGCTGTTTCTCCGAGAAATCAAGCGCCACAGGCAGAGTCCCCCGGTTTTGGGAACCGTCTGGTGGAGTTGCCGCTTCGCACTAAATTCACTTTCGGCTTGGGGATGGCCGCCCTCATGGCTGTCATTCTGGCCATGGCCCTGTGGGGCAATCAGGGCGACTACAAGGTTCTCTATGCGAACTTGTCTGACAAAGACGGCGGCGCCATCATTGCGCAGCTCTCTGCACTGAACATCCCTTACAAACATTCTGAAGGTGGCTCAGCAGTTTTGGTGCCTGCATCCAAGGTGCACGATGCGCGCCTGAAGCTGGCCTCAGCAGGCCTGCCAAAGGGCTCTGTAACGGGCATGGAATTGATGGACAGTGCGCGCTTCGGGCAAACCCAATTCCAGGAGCGGCTGACGTTTCAGCGCGGCCTGGAGGGCGAGCTGACCCGAACGATTCTGGCATTGTCGGCCATAGAAAATGCTCGGGTGCATTTGGCACTGCCCAACCAAAACGGCTTTTTCCGTGAGCAGCAAAAACCCAGTGCTTCCGTGCTGCTGAGTCTGCATGCAGGGCGCTCGCTTGACCGAGCCCAGATTGCTGGGATCGTGCACCTGGTTTCCCGCAGCGTGCCTGATTTGTCACCCAAAGCGGTGAGCGTGCTGGATCAAACTGGCGCACTGCTCTCCAGTGCCAACGAGGGCAACAACGGCCTGGATGCCCAGCAGCTACAGTATGTGAACCAGATCGAGTCGTCTTACAGCAAGCGCATCCTTGATTTGCTGGAGCCCGTGGTTGGCCGAGACAATCTGCGTGCCACAGTGACTGCAGATGTGGACTTTTCGCAAAGCGAATCAACTCTCGAGGAATTCAAGCCCAATCAGGGTAATCAAGCCAACATTTCCGTACGCAGCCAGCAAACCACTGAGCAAAGTGGTGGTGCGGCCGCCGTGGCCAGCGGAACACCTGGGGCGGCCTCGAACCAACCGCCACTACCCGGTCAAGCACCGGCAGGTGCAGCCTCTCAACCTCAGGCCGGCGGCAACACACGCCGTGAATCTGTC
>CANHBY010000229.1 GCA_947458895.1 Burkholderiales bacterium
CATCTCGAGCCTGCTCTTCGAGCGACTTGAGGGCTCTGATGAAGGTGACCTGACGCGTGTGCGAGCCCACCTGGTTCGCGAAGACAGCCTGCACAAGGTGGCTGTGGGACTGGGTTTGCCCGATGTGCTGCGCTTGAGTGATGGCGAGGCCCGCAGCGGGGGGGCTCAGAGGGCTTCCATTCTTGCCGATGCCGTTGAGGCCATTTTGGGCGCCGTGTTCGTTGACGGCGGCTTCAGTGCAGCGCTTGAGGTGGTGCGCTGCATTTTTGGTGACATCATTTCCAACAGCGACATCAGCAGTTGGGCCAAGGATGCGAAAACCGAACTCCAGGAGTGGCTGCAGGCCAGACGTCTTTCGGTGCCGGCCTATCGAATTTTGGCCACTAGAGGCCAGTTGCACGCCCAAACTTTTGTGGTCGAGTGTGCCGTGTCAGCGCTGTCGCTGGCCTACACAGGTGAAGGAAAATCGCGCCGCATGGCCGAGCAAGAGGCTGCTCGGCGCTTGCTGGATGCACTGAAAGTGACCGACCGCCCCGGCAGTCCTTTGCAGTCATGATGTCGATGGAGCCGGGTGAAGTTCAGGTGGAGTCGATGGACGTACAAAATTTGCAGGAAGTACCCATGAGCCAGCGCTGTGGTTTAGTGGCCATTGTGGGGCGGCCCAACGTGGGCAAGTCGACCTTGCTCAATGCGCTGGTGGGGCAGAAGGTGAGTATCACCTCGAGCAAGGCCCAAACCACAAGGCATCGCATCAACGGTATCCGAACGGTTGACGATACCCAGTTCGTGTTCGTTGACACGCCCGGTTTCCAAACCAAACACACGGCTGCGTTGAATCGCACGCTCAATCGCACGGTTCATGGCGTGTTGGCTGATGTGGATGTGGTGTTGTTTGTGGTCGAGGCGGGTCGCTTTGGTCTGGATGATGCCAAGGTTCTTTCGCTTCTGCCTGCGGACCCTGTGGCTAAGCCGGTTTTTCTGATTGCCAACAAGCTCGATGAGGTTCATCGCCGCGCTGATCTGGCGCCCTGGCTGCAGGGCATGCAGGTCCGTCACCCCTTTGCTGAGTTTGTGCCTCTGTCGGCCAAAAAGAAGGCCGATGCTGAACGCTTGCTGGACATCGTGAAGCCTTACCTGCCCAAGCAGGCTTGGTTGCACGACGAAGATGCACTTACCGACCGCAGCGAGCGTTTCCTGGCCAGTGAAATTATTCGCGAAAAGCTCTTCCGTTTGACGGGTGATGAATTGCCCTATACCTCGACGGTTGTCATTGATCAATTCAAAGAAGAGGGCAGCCTGCGCCATATCTCTGCCTCCATCGTGGTGGAGCGTGACGCTCACAAGGGTATGGTGATTGGGCAGGGGGGCGAGCGCCTTAAGCGCATTGGCTCGGAGGCTCGTCAAGAGCTGCAAACGCTGCTCGATGGCAAGGTGTTCTTGGAGTTGTGGGTCAAAGTTCGATCTGGCTGGGCCGATGACGAGGCTCACCTGCAGTCCTACGGCTACGACTGACTTGGCCTGATGAGTTTGGCTCAGGTCGACAAGGATCGATTGGCAACTGCTTTGCATGCCCCGGTAGCCTCGTCTGCTTTCGTTTTGCACCGCCATGACTGGAGCGAGTCCAGCCTGATTCTTGAGCTTTTCACCTTGGAAAAGGGGCGAATCACGGCGTTGGCTAAAGGGGCAAAGCGGCCCCATTCACAGATGCGTTCGGTGTTGCTTCCCTTTCAGCGCATTCATGTCGCGATGACAAAGGGTGCACGCAAAGAGCGTGACCCCACAGCCTCAGACATTCAAACTCTGCGCTCGGCCGAGTGGGCGGGTGGGGGCGCAGTGCTCGGCGGGGCGGCCCTGTTCAGTGGGTTCTACATGAATGAGCTGTTGATGAGGCTGCTGGTGAGGCACGAGGCGCGGCCGAGGTTGTTCGATGCGTATGTCTGTGCCTTGAGGGGCCTGCAGGATCCATTGGAAACCACCGCTCAGGCTGCGTTGCGTGCTTTCGAGGTCAGGCTACTGAGTGAGTTGGGTGTGCTGCCTGACTTAAGTTTGTGTACCCCCAGCCAACAAGCCGTTCGGGACGATCAGCCTTACCAACTCACGCCTGACATGGGCGTTATCGAAGTGCCGTCTGGCTCTGGTGCTGATGATCTCTTACCTGGCGCTTTACTGATCAGCCTCCAGGCGGCGCTGTTGCATGGCAGTTTTCCGGCGCTTCAGCAGGCTTGTGTTGCTGGGCTTTCACCATTGAAACTGGCATTTCGTGGGCTGCTTCACTATCATCTCGGGTTTATGCCGTTGCGTACCCGCCAGCTCATGCTGGACATGCAGGCCATGGAGCGTCGAGTCGTCCTATGAATCCGTTGATCAGCGCAGGCCTTTCAGCTCGCCGTGGTGGCACGGCTTTGTCAGTCAATGTCAACAAAGTGGCTCTTTTGCGTAATACGCGCACGCTGGGCATACCGAGTGTGACAAGGGCGGCCACCTTGGCTTTGCAGGCGGGGGCCGATGGCATTACTGTTCACCCTCGCCCCGATGAGCGTCATATTCGGCACTCGGATGTCATGGAGCTTGCGGCTGTGCTTCAGGACTGGCCTGATGCGGAGTTCAACATCGAGGGCAACCCGCTGCACAACCTGATGGACATATTGGCCACTCTGGTTGACAAAGGTCTGGCGCCTCATCAGTGCACCTTCGTGCCTGACAGCGTGGGCCAGTCGACTTCCGATCATGGTTGGAATTTTCCAAATGATGAGGCTGCCCTTGAGCCGCTGATAGCCCGGGCCAAGTCGTGGGGCGTACGGGTGAGCCTCTTCATGGACCCTGTGCCGCAGGCCATGGCGGCAGTGCGTGCGGTGGGGGCTGATCGGGTTGAGCTCTACACAGAGGGGTATGCCAGAGCCCACGGCACACCTCAGATGTCGCAGGTTTTGTCTGCCTATACGGCCACCGCGGAGGCTGCGCTGCGTGAAGGTTTGGGTGTCAATGCAGGTCATGATTTGAGCCAAGACAATCTGGCAGATTTTTTGCGTGTGGTGCCAGGTCTTGCGGAGGTGTCGATCGGGCATGCCCTGATCTCTGATGCCTTGGAGCTTGGCATCTCAGCCACAGTCAAGGCTTATCTGAATGTGATGTATCGTGCGGGCGGCCATCTCGGTGGCTTGGCATGATCTTCGGCGTGGGCACTGACATCTGCGATGTGCGCCGTATTCGCGCCACTCTGCGGCGCAAGGGTGAGCGATTTGCACGACGCGTGTTGGGGCCTTCGGAATGGGCAGTGTTCCAGGCGAGAAGTGCGCGTCTGGAGGATCGTGGGGTGGCTTATTTGGCCACTCGATTTTCTGCAAAAGAGGCCTTTTCCAAGGCCATTGGATTGGGGCTTCGCAGCCCCATGACGTGGAGCCGCTGTGAGGTTTTGAATTTACCCAGCGGCCAGCCTTTCATTCGCTTGCATGATGAGTTGGCGACTTGGTTTGAGGCACAGGGGCTCGTCGCTCATGTGAGCGTGACAGATGAAACTGACTATGCCACCAGCTTCGTGGTGGTTGAACCTAAAAACCGCAGTTGACCGCTTACTTCCGCTGGCAGAACCTGATGAACGCTCAGAATTTCGCACACGAACCCCATCACCTTTTGGGTGAAAGCGCTACGCACCCGATTGGGCAGCACTGCGGCGCGCTGGCGGCGTTGCTCCGCCTTGCGGGCACGA
>CANHBY010000230.1 GCA_947458895.1 Burkholderiales bacterium
AGCAGCGCATAAGCTCGCATGAAGGGCGCCGTCATGGTGACCTTGGCGCGGTCGGCCAGGCAAAAGCTACGGTCAACCTTGAACTTCTTGATGCAGCTGAAGATGTAGTCCCATCGCCCTGCATTGAGCCCAGCGCTGTGCTCGCGCAGTTCGTAGAGGATTTCATCCATCTCGAAGGCCGCCAGAATGGTTTCGATCAGCACGGTGGCCTTGATCGTGCCCTGGGGGAGGCCGAGCTCGTTCTGGGTCATCACGAACACATCGTTCCACAGGCGGGCCTCGAGGTGGCTCTCCATTTTGGGCAGATAGAAGTAGGGACCTGCGCCGCGTGCGATGAGCTCTTTGGCGTTATGGAACATGAACAAGGCGAAGTCAAAAATGCCGCCATGCACGCGTTGGCCATCGACCGTGACATGCTTTTCGTCCAGATGCCAGCCGCGTGGGCGCACCTGGAGGGTCGCGATGCGGTCGTTGAGGCGATAAGTTTTGCCTTTGGATTCCACCGTGAGGGTGCGGCGGATGGCCTGAAAGAGGTTGACCTGGCCTTGAATCTGGTTCGTCCAGCTGGGGCTGTTGCTGTCCTCGAAGTCGGTCATGTAGCTGTCGGCGCCTGAGTTGAAGGCGTTGATGATCATCTTGGCCTCGACAGGGCCGGTGATCTCGACGCGCCGGCACTGCAGCGCAGGAGGAATCGGTGCAACACGCCAATTGCTGGCGCGGATGTTCTCGGTTTCAGGCAGGAAGTCAGGGCGCTCACCTGCGTCCAGGCGCTTGGTTCGCTCGGCCCGCGCGGCGAGCAATTGCTGGCGTCGGGTTTCAAAAGCGCGGTGCAGCTTGGCAACCAGGGCCAGCGCCTCGGGGGTCAGGATGCTGTCGAACCCTGGCTGCAGTGGCGCGTGAATTTCCAGGCCCATGGGGAGGCTTTGGCTCATGTGTTTTTCTCCGGTTCAGTGAAAGAAGACTGCTCGCTGTATTTTGCGTGGCTGCGGTGCTGAGGCGATGCCCTCGGGCAACAGGTGCTTTAAAACCCACAGCCTGCGGGCGTGGGCCTCAAGCCTCAGTGGGCAAGAAGCCTTCGATCGACAAATAACGCTCCCCCGTGTCGTAGTTGAAGCCGAGCACGGTGGCCCCAGCGGGCAGCTCAGACAACTTTTGGGCGATGGCGGCCAGGGTGGCGCCGCTGGAAATACCCACTAGCATGCCTTCTTCACGCGCGGCTCGGCGGGCCATTTCGCGGGCTGCTTCAGCCTCGACTTGGATCACGCCATCCAGCAAGTCGGTGTGTAGGTTTTTGGGGATGAACCCAGCGCCAATGCCTTGGATCGGATGCGGGCCAGGTTGGCCGCCGCTGATCACGGGGCTGGCCGCCGGCTCTACCGCGAACACCTTGAGTTGTGGCCACTGAGCCTTGAGTGCTTTGGCGCAGCCGGTGATGTGGCCGCCGGTGCCCACACCGGTGATCAAGGCATCAATGCCTTGCGGGAAATCACGAATGATTTCTTGGGCGGTGGTGCGCACATGGACATCAATGTTGGCTGGGTTTTCGAACTGTTGAGGCATCCAACTCTGAGGCGTATTGGCCAGCAAGTCCTTGGCCGCTGCGATCGCGCCGCCCATGCCTTTTTCACGGGGGGTGAGAACGAAACTTGCGCCGTAAGCCAGCATCAGACGCCGGCGCTCAACGCTCATGCTCTCGGGCATCACCAGCACCAGCTTGTAGCCCTTGACGGCCGCCACCATGGCCAAGCCCACGCCGGTGTTGCCCGAGGTGGGCTCAATGATGGTGGCGCCTGGCTTCAGGGTTCCAGCAGCCTCTGCGGCCTCCACCATGGCCAACGCGATACGGTCTTTGATGGAGCCGCCGGGGTTGCTTCGCTCGCTTTTAATGAACACCGAGTGGTTGCTGCCGAAGAGGCGGTTGATGCGAACGTGCGGTGTGTTGCCAATGGTTTGGAGGATGTTATGAGCGATCATGAGGATTCTCCTGTGCAGGCCAGCATTTGCTTTGGTGAAGATCGATTGTCCTTGATCCGGCGCTGGACCGTCATGTGCTGCCGTCAAGCGTTGATGAATGCAGGAGCGGGATAATCGCCAGATGTTTGCACCTCTTCAAAACGACACCTTCCTGCGCGCCTGCTGGCGTCAGCCCACTGACTACACGCCCGTTTGGCTCATGCGCCAGGCGGGCCGCTACTTGCCTGAATACCGCGCCACCCGGGCGCAGGCTGGCAGCTTCATGGGCCTGGCCACCCACCCCGAGTGGGCCACGGAAGTGACTTTGCAGCCGCTGGAGCGCTACCCGCTGGACGCGGCCATTTTGTTCAGCGACATTCTCACCGTGCCCGACGCCATGGGCCTGGGCCTGAGCTTCCAACAGGGCGAGGGGCCGAAGTTTGAGCGTCCCGTGCGAGATGAGGCCGCTGTGTCTGCCCTTGCTGTGCCCGACATGGAGCGCCTGCGCTACGTGTTTGACGCGGTTACCTCCATCCGCCACGCCTTGAACGGGCGCGTGCCCTTGATCGGGTTCTCTGGCAGCCCCTGGACGCTGGCTTGCTACATGGTCGAAGGTGGCGGCTCTGACGACTATCGCTTGGTCAAGAGCCTGATGTATTCGCGCCCCGACCTCATGCACCGCATACTGGAGGTGAATGCTGACGCGGTTGCGCTCTACCTGAACACGCAAATCGAAGCGGGCGTCCAGGCTGTGATGGTGTTCGACAGCTGGGGGGGGGTGCTCGCCGATGGGGCCTTCCAGGCCTTCAGCCAGGCCTATATCCAGCGGGTGTTGCGCCAGTTGAAGACCGAGCATGATGGGCAGCGCATTCCTCGCATCGTCTTTACCAAGGGTGGGGGTTTGTGGCTTGAAGAGATGGTGAATTCCGGCCAGCCAGGACACATCACCCCCGAGGTGCTTGGGCTGGACTGGACGGTGAACTTGGGCCGCGCTCGCCAGCGCGTGGCTGACCGCGTGGCCCTACAGGGTAACCTCGACCCCAACGTGCTGTTTGCGCCCCCGGCGCAGATCGAAGCCGAGGTGCTCCGGGTGCTGGAGAGTTTTGGCCGCTTCCCACCCGGCGGTGGGGCGGGGCATATCTTCAACCTGGGCCACGGCATCAGTCAGCACACCCCGCCCGAGAGCGTGGTGGCGCTGGTGGAGGCGGTGCATCGAGAGTCGCGTCGCTTGCGAGCTCAGGGCTAAAAGCCTTTTTTGCGCTGAGGACCCCTGTCAAGTCATCCGACATGCCAAATTTTTCAAAAAATTTGCTGTCAAGTCTTGACTTATCCCCAGAATCGACTTTTGCCTCTTTGGGGTGTCAGATGAATCTGGGGGGTGTTAGGGCTTGTGAATAAATGACCCAAGTTGTTGATTTACATCGTATTTTTTGTTTCCCTGAGGGCTCGGATTTTTGCGGGTTTTCCCACCCTGGGGCCTTGTTTAGACGGCGCCAGCGGTTGTTTCCCACAAAGTTATCCACAGATTCTGTGTGCAATGCAAAAATTGATCAAAATCAATAACTTAAGGCCGCTCTTTCCAAATTGCTTGAGCTTTGGGCGCTAACTTGCTGAACCCATTGCCTGTTCTGATTCGAGTGGCGGTCGAGACCCCGCAGCACAGCGCCCTGGGCGTGCCACTCGACTATTTGGCACCTCGCCCCCTCGGGCGAGGCACCTTGGTTCGGGTGCCTCTGGGGCCGAGAGAG
>CANHBY010000231.1 GCA_947458895.1 Burkholderiales bacterium
AACCTATTTCGAGCACGCGTTGCTGGCCCGTTATCTCGGCCTGGCCTTGGTCGAGGGGCATGACCTCACGGTGCGTGATGGCTGCGTATGGATGAAGACAGTTGAAGGCCTCAAGCGCGTGCATGCGCTGTTGCGCAGACAGGACGATGACTACTGTGACCCCCTGGAGCTGCGCTCCAACTCGGCACTGGGTGTGGCCGAGCTGACCGACTGTGCGCGGCGCGGTACGGTCTTGATTGCCAATGCACTGGGTTCCGGTGTTTTGGAGTCCAGCGCGTTGCTCGGCTTTTTGCCTGCGCTGTGCAAGCACCTGCGCGGCGAGCCCCTGAAAATGCCTTCGGTAGCCACCTGGTGGCTGGGTGAGCCTGCGGCCCTGGAGGATGCCTGGAGCCGGATCGACCAATTGATCATCAAGCCCATGGTTCCCTCGCCTCAAGAGCCCGCATTGTTCGGCGCTGATTTATCGCCTCAGCAGCTGGATGCCTTGCGTACGCGCGTCTCGATGCGCCCCCAGCGCTATGTGGCCCAGGAGTGGGTTCGGCTGTCACAGGCACCTGCACTGGAGCACGGTGGCGCCCAAGATGTGCTGACTTCTCACAGCGTGGGCTTGCGTGTGTTCGCCGTGGCAACGCCCTACGGCTATCGCGTGATGCCAGGTGGCCTGACGCGCGTGGCGGCTCAGGCCCAGTCCAGAGTGATCGTCATGCAGCGCGGGGGGCGGTCCAAAGACACTTGGGTGTTGTCTGATTCGCCTGGCAATGCCTCGCTGGCTTTGATCTCCAGCACCATCACTGCCAGCGATCTGCGGAGTAAACGCGCCAATCTGCCCTCTCGGGTCGCTGAAAATCTTTTTTGGCTCGGGCGTTATGGCGAGCGGTGTGACACCCTGGCGCGGCTGCTCAGGGTGGCCATCTCGGGTTGGTTGGGCACAGCCCATACAGGCTGGCTGAACCCCGAGCTGGTGTTGGCCCAACGCCTGGGCCTCATCAGCCAACAATCGCCTTTGCCTGGCGCCTTGATTCGAGCGGCCACCCAAGCTGAAGAAGGCTTGTGTCAACAAATCGGCCTGCTGTCACGCGTGGCTTTTAGCTTGCGAGACCGCATGTCTAGCGACAACTGGCGCACCTTGCACCAGCTGAGCTCTGACGCTGTCTTGGGCCGCGGCTCCTTCCATATGCCGGCCGCTCAGCTTCCGCATGTGTTGAGTTGGCTGGACCGGGCCGTGGCCACCTTGATGACGCTTTCAGGTTTTGTGATGGATGGCATGCCTCGCGATCTGGGCTGGCAATTCACGTCGATGGGCCGGCGTATCGAGCGTCTGTCTACGCTTTGCAGCGCCCTGGAAGTGGCCAGCCAGGAGGGTCGAAATCGGGGTCTGGAATGGCTCTTGGAGTGGACCGATACCGAGGTGGTCTACCGATCGCGCTACCTCGTGGCGCCGGAGTGGTTGCCGGTGCTCGATTTGTTGCTGCGTGATGAGACCCATCCCCGCTCGGTGGCCTTCCAGGCCAAAGGCTTGGCAGACTGCCTCGAAAAACTGCGCTCGGCCAATCCGAGCGTCAGCCCCGAGCGCGCCCAAGAAATTTTCACGCCAGCCCACCTAAGCCTGATTCAGCTGAGTGACGATGCCCTCAGTCCAGAGAGCCCGGAGCTGGCCAAAGTGTTGTCTGATCTGCGTCAGGCCGCCCATGCGGTGTCCGATGAATTGACTCTGCGTTACTTCACCCATGCGGCGTCGCGAAGCGTGCTCTCGCTGGCCGACTGACGCGGGTTGGATGATTGCTATGCAACAACAAGCACCTTTTCTGATCCCTTTGCTTGCCCGTTATGGGGTGAGTCATGAAACGACTTATGCCTATGCCTCATCGGTCGGCCAGTCATGGCAGTTGGCGCGTTTGACGCCCCGCGAGTTGCCTTGGCAACATGTGCTGCACCATGCCCTGCAGATTGATCCGCCGCCTGATGAATGCCGCAGCGCCTTAGATACCTTCGGCAATCTCGTGACCCACTTTGGTTTGCACACCCCTCACAGGGTGCTCAAGGTTCGCATGCAGTGCGTGGTGCAGGTGGGTGATCGCCCGCTCTTGCAAACCCACACCATGCAGTCTTGGGAGGCAGTACAGGCTGCCACGCAAGGGTTGCCTTTAGGTGGCGATCTGGGCCCCGCGATGATGGCAGAGCCCACACCCCTGCTGCCGCTATCAGACGATGCGCGCTTATACGCTCAACCCAGTCTGACCCCTGGCCGAGACTGGCTGGAGGCCCTCCGTGACCTCACAGTGCGCATCCATGCCGACTTTCAGTTTGACCCCGCCTCGACCACGGTCAGCACCTCGGTGGAAGAGGTCCTCCATCAGCGCCGAGGGGTGTGCCAGGATTTTGCCCACCTGATGCTGGCGTGTTTGCGCTCATGGGGCTTGGCCGCTCGTTATGTGTCTGGCTACTTGCTGACCGACCCGCCCGAGGGCCAACCGCGGCTGATGGGGGTCGATGCCTCACATGCCTGGGTGGCTGCCTACTCGCCAATCCATGGTTGGGTGGAGTTCGACCCCACCAACAACCAACTCGCCGATAAGCGCTACATCACCCTGGCTTGGGGGGGTGATTTCGCCGATGTGGTTCCGGTGCGCGGTGTGATTTTGGGCGGTGGCGAGCAGGAGTTGACGGTCGGCGTGAACGTGTTGCCGCTGGGCTGACACGATTCGATCAGTTGGATCTGGCATCTGTGGTGGCCATCTCGTAGATTCGCAGCCAATTTTTCAGCACCCGCGGCAAGAAGGGCTGTGGCTTGAAGCGGTGAACCAGTGCGTAGAAAGGAAGCCGCTCCACCAGGAGCTGCTGCATCGAAAGCACAAACCCGCGCATCCAGGTGTCGTGTGCAATGCAAACATTTGTCAGTTTGCTGAGCTCTTGGCGATGCAGGCTGATCAAGTGCTGCAGATCTTGTTGACCCGATTCTTTCGGAAACACAAAGCACAACAGCTCTGCAAGATCGCGCTGGGGTGCCCCGATTCGCGCGAGCTCCCAGTCGAAGGCACAGATTTTCAGCCCCTGATGTGAGCGCCTGAATGCCAGATTTCGGGGGTTGAAGTCGTTGTGAATCAGCGTGCGCTCGAGTTTGGAGAGCTCGCCCCACCAAGATCCAATCGACTCAATGAAGAGCGGTGGCAATGACAGAATTCCGTCACCAGCCCATTGTGCGAAATAAGGCGCGGCAAACTGGAACAGTGCGTTCCAGAGGGGGGATTGGCGAAGCGCTTGTTCGGCAGTGATTTCCGGGGCCAGCCAAGGCTGCTGCAACAGCTCAGCTTCGCGGCCGTACCAGACCGCGTGAATTTGGGCGGCATCGCGAATGGCGGTTTCACGATACTCTGCTGGCCACCGGCCTGCATTTTCGGTGTCGTCGATCAGCTCGATGTCTGCCAAGTGTTCAATGGCCACAGACCAAATACCAAGGCGTGAATCCACAGCCGTGCCATAACAGCGAGGCATGTAAGCACTCAGGCGAGCATCAGGGTTTGAATAGAGCGACAGCTCACGCAGATGCGATCGGGTCAGCCCAAGGGCTTGGGGGAATTCAGCCAAGGCTTGCCCCAGTTGGGGGTCTGCAATGGCCGCGACTTCGCTGATGATTTGATTCATCAGGGAGTCAACCGGTTTTGC
>CANHBY010000232.1 GCA_947458895.1 Burkholderiales bacterium
AGCCAAGCGCCGGCACCCCCAAGACGGCTTCCCCCTTTGAAAACGGATCGCAGTTGAGCGGCGGTTTGTTCACTAAGTGGCGCCACGTAGTCGCCCAGCACAAAGGTAAAAACAGCAAACGAAGCACCCAGCGTGGCAAGCAAGCCCAGGGCCCTGGAAGGTCCCAAACCACCCGTGCGCAGAATCGTAAATTCGGACGACTGGGCCATGCGCGACAGGCTGTAAATGGTGCCGATCAAAATCGCGATCGGGCAGAGCTCATACAGGTGACCAGGCAGCTCAAGCAGGCTGTAGGCGGCAGCATTCAAGGTGGTGTAGCCGTTGTGACCTTTAGAGCCCAGCTCTTCCACGAAGTCGATGAAGAAGAACAATGACAAAAAAGCCAGGGCAACGAAGCCCACGCTGGAGAGGATGTCGGCGTAAAAGAGGCGGCGAACTGTTTTCATTTTTTTACCCGAGGTTGACCTGCGGGCCACCAGCGTCGAATCGCACCAAAGTCGCGCCACCAGATCAACGCCAGCGCCAGCAGCAAGGCTCCGCCGTGCGTCATGATCAGGGCCTGCTCGAGGCTCATTTTTTCAGAGGTGATCCAGGCCTGTGTCAGGTTGATCATGTTGTAGTAGACAACGAAGCTGAGCAGCGCAAACAACACATTCCAATTGCTGTCGCGTCGGGGGCTGTTGTTCGACAAGCCCACCCCCAGCAGCATCAGGTTGGCAGCACCGAGAAAAAGGCCCAATCGCCACGAGAGTTCGCCCTGGTTCGCCGGGGTGGGGTCACGCAACAAATCCAGGCTTCGGCGTGCCTTTGCGGGCAGATCAGCCTCGGTGTTGATCCTGCGCTCACCAATCACCACACGGTAGATTTCAAACTGGGCCAGAGACTTGGTGCCGGTCTTGAGGTTTTCTTCATTGCGTTGGCCTTTTTCCAGAACTAGCACTTGATCACCACCTTGGGCTTCGATGTATCCACTTCGGGCTGTAACCACCGATTCGGTATCGTCTGAGCGAGTCAGGATGAACACGTTGCGTCCGATCTGGGCGGCCTCATCATCACGGTCGATAAAAAACACTCGTCGGCCATCACGAGAGGTCTGAAACTGACCTGGCGCCACACGCGCCAGATCGGAGCGTCCTTGGTAGCGAGCCTTGAGTTCCTCACTTTTCTGGTTCACCCAAGGCCATACGGTGAATGCCAAGATGGCCACCACGAGCAACACCGGCCAGCTCATTTCGAAAATAGGGCGTAAGAAGCGAAACAGCCCAATACCGCTGGCAAACCAAATCGTCATTTCGCTGTCTCGGTACATGCGGCCCAGCGTGGCCACCACGGAAATAAACAGCGACAGCGCCAGCATGGTGGGCAAGTGGGCCAAGGCGCTATAGCCCAAAATCAGTGCGACATCCTGAGGGCTGATGCGCCCGCCAGCGGCCTGACCCAAGGTGCGGATGAGGAACATCGTGAGCACGATGGTCAGGATCACGACCAATGTGGCGCCGAAACTGCGCGCCAAATCGCGGCGCAAGGTGGAATCGAATAACATGATCTGATCTCAATATTTCCGCCGATTATGGACTTCAGACACCACATTGCATTGCCATCCAAGTTGTCAACGCTGGCAGCCGATTCCCTCGTCGTTGTCGTGGCAGGTGCTCAGGCCGACGAAACTCTGGATCCTGTGCTGCGTCAAGCGCTTGATTCGGCGCTCAAGTCGGGTGACTTCCAATTCAAAGCCGGGCGCACGCTCTATCTTCATGGCCTCGCCGGTGTCAAGGCCAGCCGCATTGTTTTCACTGCCGCAGCCCATGCCACGCCAAAGGCCTTCAAGGCGGCTGTGGCTGCTGCTCTGGCGGTGTTGAAGTCTGGGGGGGGCAAACAGGTGGCAGTGGCTCTGTCGGGCGGTGGTGTATCGGCCGCCCACGCCGAGGTTCTGGTTGCCGCCGCGTCTGAGGCGACCTATGTCTACCGGCACACCAAGCCGAGTGCGCCGGCCGAGCCAGCGTTTCGCGGTTTTGGCTTGGTCTGCGTCAAGTCTGAGGTCACTGAGGTGCAAAAAGGTTTGGTGCTGGGCCAGGCGCTGGCTGCGGGGGTGACCCTGGCACGAGAGTGCGCCAACCGCCCGGGCAACCAATGCACGCCCACGTTCTTGGCCGACCAGGCCAAGAAGCTCGGGCGATCACATGGCCTCAAGGTGGAGGTGCTTGATCGCAAGGCCGTCGAGAAGCTTGGAATGGGCGCGTTCTTGGCAGTTGCCAAGGGGTCTGACGAGCCTCTGCGGTTCATCGTGGCGCGCTACGAGGGGGCGCCCAAATCACAAGCCCCAGTGGTTCTGGTGGGCAAAGGGATCACCTTCGATTCGGGTGGCATTTCGATCAAGCCCGCAGGTGAAATGGATGAAATGAAATTCGACATGGGGGGTGCTGCGAGCGTGCTGGGCACTTTGCGTGCCGTGGCCGAATTGAAGCCTGCATTGAACCTGGTGGTGGTGATCCCGGCCTGTGAAAACCTCCCCAGTGGGCGTGCTGTCAAGCCTGGTGATGTGGTGACCAGCATGTCGGGCCAAACCATCGAGATTTTGAATACCGATGCCGAGGGTCGGCTCATTCTTTGCGATGCCCTGACTTATGTCGAGCGCTTCAAGCCTGCGGTGGTGGTGGATGTGGCAACCCTGACGGGCGCGTGCGTCATCGCTTTAGGGCATCACCATTCCGGGCTCTTTACCAATGATGACGATTTGGCGATCCAACTGCTGAGTGCCGGTCGTGATGCGCTGGACACCTGCTGGCGCATGCCGCTCGATGAAGAGTATGACGAATGCTTGAAGAGCAACTTTGCAGACATCCCCAATGTGGGGCCCAGAGCGGGGGGCTCGATCACGGCTGCGATGTTCCTCAAGCGCTTCACCGTTAAGTATCGTTGGGCGCATTTGGACGTGGCTGGAACGGCCTGGAAATCGGGTCACCACAAAGGCAGCACGGGCCGGCCAGTTGGCCTCTTGACCCACTTCGTGTTGTCTCAGCAAACCAAGCGTTGATGACGCCCATCCTGTTTCACGTCAATGTGCCTGAGCCCTTGCCCTACGCGTGCCGATTACTGCGTAAGGCTTATCGGGCGGGCGCACGCGTGTTGGTGAGGTGCCCCGCGCAAGACTTGCTGGAACTCGACAAGGTGTTGTGGGCTTTTGAGCCCACCGAGTTTGTCCCTCACGTGGTGGTGAAGGCAGGCTCTCCCAATGTGCGTCAGCGTGAGGCGTCCCCCATCTGGCTGGGTGACTCGCTAGACGAGTTGCCCAGCTCGCCAGTGGTCTTGTTGAACCTCAGCCCAGAACCTGTGCAAGGGGTTGAGCGATTTGAGCGGGTGATTGAAATCGTCTCGACGGAACCCACCCAATTGAAGGCCGCGCGTTCGCGCTGGAAGCACTATTGTGCGATGGGCCTCGCACCCGAGAAGCACCAGGTGGGGCCCCAAGGTGCTGAATCTGGGAGTCCCTAGCAGCCTGTCGGACTTGGGAGTCGTCGGCTGCAAATCAGCCGCAGCGCCCCATTTTTCACCGTCTTTTTGGCCCATAGCTGAGCTATGGGCCTGCAAACCCGGCAAAAACTGGCCTCGCTGGGGCTGATTTTCGCTTTCGACGCC
>CANHBY010000233.1 GCA_947458895.1 Burkholderiales bacterium
CCTGCGGGTCGACGCCGTTGTTTTTAGACTTGGACATGGTGGTCCAGCCTTCATAACTCACCGGCTGCCCATCGCGCTTGGCTGTGACGGAGACGACCTTGGCATGCTCATCACGCTCGATGCTCAGATCGCTGGCCCAGAAATATTCTTTGCCGGTGGTGTCACTTTGGCGCACAAAGGCTTCATTGAGCACCATGCCTTGGGTGAGCAGTTTGGTGAAGGGCTCACCCACTTTGATGAGCCCCAGGTCGCGCATCACCTTGGTCCAAAAGCGTGCATACAGCAGGTGCAGGATGGCGTGTTCGATGCCGCCGATGTATTGGTCCATCGGCATCCAGTAGGCGGCTCCCTCGCCCACCATGGCGGTGCTGTTGTGCGGGTCGCAGTAACGCATGAAGTACCAGGACGAATCGACGAAGGTGTCCATGGTGTCGGTTTCACGGCGTGCGGGCTTGCCACAGGTGGGGCAAGGCACGTTCAAGAAGGCCGCATGTTTGTTGAGGGGGTTGCCGCTGCCGTCTGGCACCACGTCTTCGGGCAAGACCACCGGCAAGTCTTTTTCGGGCACCGGCACAGCGCCATGCTCGGGGCAGTGAATGATGGGGATGGGGGTGCCCCAGTAGCGCTGGCGGCTGATGCCCCAGTCTCGCAGACGCCAGGTGGTTTTCTTTTCGCCCAGGCCTTGGGCGATCAGGTCTGTTGCAATGGCGTCGACTGCAGCTTGGTAGCTCAAGCCTGAATACTTGTCGGAGTTCACGGTCAGGCCGCGCTGCTTGTCGGCATACCAGTCTTGCCAGACGCTGGCGTTGAAGGGCTCTGCGCCTTCGACCGCCACCACCTGCCGAATGGGCAGCGCATATCGGAGGGCGAAGGCGTGGTCGCGCTCATCATGCGCGGGCACCCCCATCACTGCGCCATCGCCGTAAGAAATCAGCACATAGTTGCCGACCCACACGGCAACCGGCTCGCCGGTGACGGGGTGGCGAACGGTGAGGCCGGTGGCCACGCCTTTCTTTTCCTGGGTGGCCAGTTCGGCTTCGGTGGTGCCGCCGACTTTGCACTCCTCGATGAAGGCCGCGACGGCCGGGTTGCTTTGCGCGGCATGCAGGGCCAAGGGGTGCTCAGGTGCCACGGCACAGAAGGTGACGCCCATGAGCGTGTCGGCCCGGGTGGTGAACACATAAAGCCGGCCATCGCCAATCAACTGCCCTTGGGCATCACGGATGTCATGCGCAAAGGCAAAGCGCACGCCCTCACTCTTGCCGATCCAGTTTTCTTGCATGAGGCGCACACGCTCGGGCCAGCCGGGCAGGTGATGTTGCACCTCGTTAAGCAGCTCGTCGGCATAGCGTGTAATGGCCAGGTAATAGCCGGGGATCTCGCGCTTTTCAACCACTGCGCCGCTGCGCCAGCCCTTGCCGTCAATCACTTGCTCATTGGCCAGAACGGTGTGATCGACGGGGTCCCAGTTGACGACCTGGGTGCGCCGCTGGGCGATGCCAGCTTCCAACATCTTGAGGAACAGCCACTGGTTCCATTGGTAGTAATCGGGTGAGCAAGTGGCGACTTCGCGGTGCCAATCGATCGCCAGCCCCATCGCCTGCATCTGCGACTTCATGTAGGCGATGTTGTCGTAGGTCCATTTTGCAGGCGGCACCTTGTTTTTGATGGCCGCGTTTTCGGCGGGCAAACCAAAGGCATCCCACCCCATGGGCATGAGCACATTGAAGCCTTTCATGCGCAGCTGGCGGGCCATCATGTCGTTAATGGTGTAGTTGCGTACATGGCCCATGTGCAGCTTGCCGCTGGGGTAGGGCAGCATGGAGCAAGCGTAAAACTTGGGCCGTGAAGTGTCTTCAGTGACGCGGTAGGCGTCAGCCGCGTTCCATGCCGCTTGGGCCGATTGTTCGATATCGTTGGGTTTGAAGTCAGGGGTCATCTGGAGGTATCCATACATCTCAACAAGCCTCGGCCTGGCACATTGCCGCCGGGGTTGGGTGGGTCAGCGTGAGGGCGATGGCACTACTGGCTCGATCACGAAGCCGATGCGGGTCAGCCCGGCTTTTTGCAGCGTGCCCATCAGCTCAGCCACCTTGCCGTAGGGCACGGATTTGTCAGCGCGCAACTGCACATCCAGCTGCGGGTTCTTTTGAGCCGCCTCAGTCACGCGCTGCAAAAAGGCCGGTGCATCGAGCCGCTCTTCATCGAGGTAGAGCTGCCCCTGGGCATCAAGCGACACAGACATGAACTGGGGCGTTTGATCGGCGGGGGCAGCTTCCACCTTGGGTAGCTCCAGCTTCAAGCTGGAAGTCATCAGGGGGGCGGAGATCATGAAAATTACCAGCAGCACCAGCATGACGTCGATCAACGGCGTCATGTTGATTTCGTTCATGGGCTGCGGCCTGGTGGTGCGCTCCAGTCGTCCGAACGGCATGGTGATCAGCCCTCTGCGTCAGGGGTGGCGCGCCTGACCGTATCGCCGGCGGCTTGAGCCAAGTCGAGTTGCATCTCGCGCAGGTCATGCGCGAAGCCTTCGAGCTCGGCTTCACAGGCGCCCACCAGTTTGCCGAACACGTTGTAGGCCAAGACCGCAGGGATGGCCACCGCCAAGCCCACAGCCGTCATGATCAGGGCCTCGCCGACCGGGCCTGACACACGCTCGACCGACATGGTGCCCGCAGCTGCAATGCCCGCGAGTGCATGGTAGATGCCCCACACCGTGCCAAACAAACCAATGAACGGCGCAGTGCTGCCGATGGTGGCCAGCAACACCTGGCCAAAATGCAGGGGCGCCAGCACGGCATGAAGCGCGTCTCGCAGGCGGCGTGTGAGCTGCGAGGCCAGGTGCCCTTTGGCCTCCAGGGAGGCGCCTTGGGGTTGTTCCATGGCCGCATTCACCAGGGTTGACACAAGCTGCTCCCGATCCAGCCGGGCCAGTTGATCGCGGGCTGCCTCCAGCGCCGTGGCCGCCCAAAAGGCGGGGATCGAGCGGGCAATGTCTTTGCGTGCCCTCTGTAGCAGCCAGGACTTCCAGAAAATCACCACCCAGCCGCTGATCGACATCAGTAACAGCAACCCGGCCACGGTGTGGGTGACGACATCGCCTTGTTGCCAGAAATGTTCAAAACCGTTCATGAGATTCAATTTGGTGAGATGTCAAACTTTCTACCTAGTGCCGTGTCAAGGCTCAAATGTCGTTTGATCGCGCCGCCATCAAGCCCGCTGGCTAGGCGCGACGAGGAGTCATAGCTTGGGCTATGGCGACGAGAAGCAACGACGCCATCGGGTTTGAGGGCAAGCGAGCAAGCGGCATTTGAGCCTTGACACGACACTAGAGCCACTGTGTGAAGGTTGGTCCGAGGCGAGCCGCCCACGTTAAACCAAGCCCAGCACGTCATTCATGTCGAAACAACCCGCGCCGTGATTCACCAGGAAGCGGGCCGCACGCAAACTGCCCTGTGCATAGGTGGCGCGGCTCGAGCTCTTGTGGGTAATTTCAATGCGCTCGCCCAGGCCAGCAAACAGCACCGTGTGATCGCCCACCACATCACCCCCACGAATGGTGGCAAAACCGATGGTGGACGGATCGCGCTCGCCAGTGACCCCCTCGCGGCCATAAACAGCGCACTCCTTGA
>CANHBY010000234.1 GCA_947458895.1 Burkholderiales bacterium
GTTTGAGCGCAAGCGAGCAAGCGGCATTTGAGCCCTGACACGACGCTAGGGTGGACTGACGTGCGAGCGCCAGTTGAACAATCGCCTGGGCAGCGTAGTCCACCGGCATGCTGTCGAACAGCCAATCGGCATCAGGTGCCTCACCTGATTTCACGCAGGCCGTGATCAGTGCCGAGACCATGTCTGTTGAGTTCGCGCGTCCTGTTTGGGTGTCGCCAGCGAGCAGGCCGGCACGAACAATGCTCACAGGCAGCCCCAAGCTCGCCGCTCCTCGCAGCAAAGACTCGGCGACACACTTGCTTTTCGCATATCCCAAAGGCATGCCGCTGACCCAAGGGAACATGTCGGTGGCTTCGCTCACCTCTGCCGGGCTGCAGCGCGCGAAACACACGGCCATCGAGGACATGAAGGTGAGCGCCTTGGGCCGATCCCGCAGGCAAAAGCGCAGGAGCTCCAAGGTGCCCAGAACATTGATGCTGCGGAGTTGGCGGTAACCCTTGACCCAGTTGACCTCTGCCGCACAATGGAAAACAGCATCGACCTCCAAACACAGTGATTGATAAATCGTCGGCGTCAAACCGAGCTGAGCGTTTCGAATGTCGCCGATCTCCACGCGCACTTTGTCGGGTGAGAAGTCTGACGGGATCGCAGCCTCATCCAGCGCGCAGCGCAGGCGCGAGAGGGACAGGTCTTGACTTTCGCCACGAATCAAACAAACCACCCTTAAGCCGCGATTGAGAAGCTGCCGCAGTACTTGGCGCCCGAGGAACCCCGTCGCGCCGGTCAACAAAACCGTGCGAACCTCTTCGCCTGGCATGGCGGGTGCCGCTGGACTGAGTTCACGCCAAAGCTGCGCATCGGCTTGCATGAGGTCGAGTGTGTCGGAATTCACTGGGCTGCCTCTGGGGTTCGGAGTTGGTCGTGCCAGTCCACAAAAAGTTCACGCACCCGGTCACGGTTGTGCTCAAGGTCTTCGACACGCCAACTGGCGGTTTCCACAGGCTCGCGAAAGAAGACTTCAATCGTGCCGGGCCGCGAGTGCAGCCCTTTGCCAGGATTGATCTCCCGGGGGATGCGTATGTATATCGGGACAATGGGCGCGCGCAGCATGGTGGCCAGATGGAAAGAGCCCTTGTTGAAATGCCCGATTTCGCCCGTCACAATTCGTTCACCTTCAGGGCTCAAATACACAGACTCCCCTGTTCGCCGCAGGACCCGCTCAGCGTTCATGAAAATGATCCGACGCTTTTCGGGAAAGCTCTGGGGCACAGTCCAGAAGTTACCAATGAGGTAACCGATGAGACCCATTGGGAGCAATTTGCGAAGAAAGCCGCTCAGAAAAAATCGGGTGTTTGGCAGGCCCAGGGATATGAGCGCGAAGACGTCGAGGGTGGAGGTGTGATTGGAAACATAAACCACTTGCCGGGATCCATCGGGCACCGGGCCCAGCACACGCATATCGATTCCCAAGATCCTCAGGGCAAGCCGCCCGAGGTTTGCCCCAATCGTTTCGCGGTACAACCGGGGCGCCTGGAAGCCCGTCAAGATGGCGCTCACGAGCATGAGCAGTGAACCCACGGTGAGCAGCCACAGCGTGAGCATGGCGCGCACCAAGAAGACGAGTTTGTCAGCCACCGTTGGCTCCTTGACGCAGGCACACCACCGTTTGCATGGCCAAGTTCAGCCGCTTCTCAAACAGCAGCACGGGCAGCAGCGCGGCCTGGCCCAAAAAGTAGGGCAGGATGGCCCGTTCCAGGTTGAGGCCCCGACCTTTGAGAAGTTTGAAGGCCAGCCCAGCGAACAAGTAAAAATAGGATGGAAAGGCCCCATAGGGCAGGTATTCAACGATCTCCAGCCCGGCGCTGCGCACCATCGATTGCAATGACTCCCGATCGAACAGCACGGTGTGTTGGGGTGCTTGCAGGCCCGGCCAGCGGTTGCCATAGAGCCTGGCGCTGAGGCTATCAAGACGTGGCACCTCGATCACCAGCCGCCCTTTGTCAGACAAGAGTTGGGCTGCATGCTTCAGGGTGCGTGGCGGGTCGTAATCGTGCTCGAGGAAGTGCCACATGGTGATCAGATCGAAGCGTTGGTCCTCAAAGTTCTGTTCGTAAAAAAGGCCACAACGGAAAGTCAGATCCTTGAGCCATGGTGTTTGGGACAAGTCTTTGAAATCGACGCCGGTGGCGCTCAGGCCGTGCGTCTGGCGCATCCAGGCCAAGAAGGTGCCGGCGCCGCAACCCACATCCAGCAACCGTGATTCGGAGTTCAAGTCGACGTAGCCTGACACCAGCGCGGCTTTGTCCCGGTCATGCTTGTTCATGGCCCGGCGGTACAGCGGTGTGAGCCATCCCCAGTCTGTTTTTTTTCGGTGGGCGATGTATTCGTCGTCGTAATACGCACTGATGCTTGGAAGGCCTAGCCGAGGGTTTTGGTAAGCCAGCCCGCAGGCACGGCATTTAACGAAATGGAAACGACCTGGTTTGCCGGTCAAGTCATCCTCGGCTTCGCACAGCGGGCTGGGGTCATCGCCCCCACAGGCATAGCATTGAATGTGTTCGAACATCTCGGCGTGGGGAGCTTGCATTTTTTAAATCAGAAGAAGTGGCACACGAATGTGTGGGGGCGATGATTTCATCGCGAATCAAAGTACACAGCGGCTGTTTATGGAGAAGTTGTTCGCCAGTCGTAGGCGGTCACGATCACGTACAAAACCAAGGCGGAAATGGCCAGCCCCAGTGTGATTTTTGGAGAGCACAACAGCAGGAAGACCGGGTACTTCAGCAGCACCAGCTGATTGCGAGCCCGCCTCCCTGGCGCCGCGGCGCTGGATCGCCCATAAACCCACATCAAGCCAGCGATGAGCCCAGCGTAGGCAGCCAGTTTGAAGAGCGGATTCGGGCTTGCCCAAAGCAGCCCCATGATCGGCAAGGCGATGGTGCTGAGCACGGTTTGAAAGGGTCGCAGATTCAAACTTCGTGTCAGGACGCGGGTGAGATGAATGCGCGCATCATGGTCGAGGTCGGCCAGATCATCCCCAAGCCGGAACTGGGCGATCAACAGCCCTGTGAGAAGCCCCCTTGCGAGGCCCTCTCGCCATGAAGTAGGGGTTTGGTCGCCAAAGCTCAGCCCAAGGTGAATCGCCCAAAGCGCGGCCAATGGCCAGCGCAACAGGCGCTCCTGGCCATAGGCGAGCAGCTCAGAGACTTGTTTCGACCACACCACGATTTGCGTTGATTCGAATGGATTGGCCGTTTTGAATCAGTTGGGTTGCTTTGGGCACGCCCACCACGGCAGGAATTCCGTACTCACGCGCGATGATGGCGCCGTGCGAAAGCATGCCACCCCGCTCAATCACCAGTCCCTTGACCAGGAAAAAAACGGCCGCCCAGCCAGGGTCGGTTTGACGGGTCACGAGCAAATCGCCGCTGCGGATGCGGCCAATTTCGCACACATCTTCGACCACTCTGGCCTCGCCTTCTGCGATGCCTCCACACGCACTCACGCCGCGCAATGAGGTGCTGTGAGCGCCTGAAGGCTCTACCATGGCACTTTGGGCCGTATGCTCCCACAACTCACCCTCGGGCACAGACAAGCTGTCGGGTGGCGTCCATTTCA
>CANHBY010000235.1 GCA_947458895.1 Burkholderiales bacterium
AAGCCATGGGCAGGCGCTGCAATTTGCCTGAGCGCTCCACAAAAATTGCATCGGCAGCATTCACCATGATTTCGGTGATGGAGGCATCTGCCAGCAGGGGCTCCAAGAGACCCAAACCAATCGCCTCATCACGTACATCGCTCAAGAGTCGCTGCCGGTCCAGATCGGCAGGCAGGTCAGGCAATCGCTCAATCAAGTCAGAGATGATTTTTTCGGTGAGCTTACGCAATTCTTCATCTTGCATCCGGTGCACATCAACCCGCCGAATGCCGAAGGCATCAACCAACTGAGACTGCAAAACCTTGCGCAACCTGAACATCTCGTTCCTGAGCAAGCCAACTGCCTCGCCTTGCTCAATCAGGGCGGGCAATATCAATGCAGGACGCTTCACCGATGAGGTTTGGAGTGTGCTCTCTGCATTTAGAAAAGACGGATTTTCATTTGAAGGTAAAGGGGACAGGTCTTGCCGTGCCGCCGGTTTTTGATCTGCGTTATGACGCCAACGAGCACGGATTTCATATTTCGCCACAGCAATCACATCATCAGGCCCGATGGGGCCGACCCCATCTACCTTTTTGCCGTTAACCAGGATGCCTGTAATCGAATTCAGGTCCCGAACGAACACGCGATCGTTCGAGACAAACAACTCGGCGTGGCGTTGATCTACTTGCCAAGCATCGAGGTAAATTTTGCAGCTGGGGTCTTTGCCAATCAGCAGATGGGTGTCTTTGGAGCGAGCACGCTGAAGACGGCCGTCGGGGAATTTGATTTCAATGCCAAACATGATCAGTCTGCTAAACGCTTTTTAAGTTGGGGACGAAATTCGTCGATCACGGCCTGTGATCGATTGACCGAAGCGGTGTTCAGGGGCGAGTCAGATGTCACCAAACGCGGCGTCACAACCACCAGCAATTCGGTTTCCTCGTTTCGTGATTCGTTCGTCCGGAACATGCCGCCAATCACGGGAAGCTTGCTCAGGCCTGGCACGCCATCCATCGCCTTGGCGCCCTGTTGACGTAACAAGCCAGAGATCACCAAGGGGGTGTTTTGCCGAAGCGCCACTTGGGTCGTGGTGCGGTTGGTGGTGAAGGCCACGAAGCCCTGATTGGAGTTGCGCGGGTCCGGCTCACTCACCTCCACATCAATGCTGGATTCGATGTTTCCTTCGCTGTCGGCCACGGGGTTGAACTCGATCACTACCCCGTATTGTTTGTAGACCACGCTGGTTTGGCCCAAACCCGCCGACACCGGAATCGGAATTTCACCCCCAGCGACGAATTTCGACTTACCTCCGCTCTTGCAGCTCAGCCGCGGCTCAGCGAGGGTCCAGCTGTCGCCGCTTTGCTCCAAAAACTGGAGGGTAGAGGTGATCTGGCTGGCCAAGCCCAGGTAGCCCACCGCTGGGCGACTGGTACTTACTGGGGGAAAGCCGGGCTTATTTTGAGCTGGCCATGGCGCGTTGGCGTAGCCCAGTACCGAAGTTGCGAAGGTTGGCCCATCTGCTGAGTTGGCCCACTTGATCCCCAGTTGGTCGATGGCACGCTTGCGTACCTCGACCACTCGCAGGTCAAGGTAAATCATGGGTTCCATGCGAATGGTTTTGATGTTTTGGAGATCGTCTTGTACGAGGTTCAGCACATCAGGGTATTTCGTCAGGATGCTTCGCACTCGGGCGGCAGTTGCCGCATCGCGGTAGGCACCCTCCAGCAGCAACTTGTTACCCACCGCGCGGATCTGTATTTCAGGACGATCTTTCAGAAGGGTCTGTACTTCCTTGCGGATACGCTCGGTGTCTTCGGTGTGCACCATCACATTGAAGGAGGTCTCGGTGCCATCTTTCATCCAGAGATGAACAGTGGTCTCGCCTGGCCCCTCACCCAGCAACACGATTTGCCGGCCCTCAACCACTGAGGCCTTCACCACACCGCCATTGCCAACGGCCAACCGGACCACATTGCTGCGTGAGCGATCAATCACCCTCACCTGCCCCACAAAAAGCAACAAAGGACGGCTGGCTGCTGAGGCCTGAAGCGGCGTCTCGCTACTCACTGAATTGACCAGATCCTGATTGCCAGGACTCTGGGTTTGCGCTGGGGCCAGCCTCCCCCCAAGGCATCCCACAGCCAGCACGACCCATGGAAGGATCTGCCGACCCCTGCCGTCAAGGACACTCATCAACCATGTATTCACAACCTACTCCCTACTGCTTTTGAACCAAGCTGGCCTGGTCAACCACCCAACGTGGCTACGCCGGCATTGCCGCCGCCGCCACCAATCAGATATTCAATGTCCTGGGGGACCACAGGCGCGATGGGCTTGCCAGATTTTTTCGGTAAACCTGGAATTAGGGCGTCGGGCGTCAAGATGGCTGAACTGTTCTTTTCCTGGTCATCAGGGCTGCGCAAAACAGCCGTCAAATCACCCGTCGATTTCGCCAGGAGAATGCGGTTTGCATCGGCTGGGCTGACCTCCAGCGTGACATTGGTGTAGCGGCGCTCGGTGCCCCGGTTATCTTGCTTGGTCACGGATTGACCCGTGGCCAAAATGCTCACGTTGGATAAGAGTGGAAACAATACTCGCTCGCTGCTGGCCCCTGAATATGAAGGCATCACCGAGTAAATGAGGTCTACACGGTCACCGGGGCGCAACATGCCGGCGGTGGAGCTGATTTCATCAACCTCGAAAGTCAGTGCTCGCATGCCCTTCTTGAGAATGGTTGAAAACACCCGCTGGCCAAGGCCGTCGATGTGGGCCGGCAGCACCACTTCGCCTCGTTTGAGCGGGACCTGCAAACGGGCGTCTTCAATTTGGGAAAAACTGGCTGGCACCACGGCCGATGCATGGACGTACTGTTTGGGAACTTGCCGCGAAGCCACCGTATCAGCCACCAAAACATCGCCCTTTTCCAGGTCACGATTGGCAACCACCACTTCCACCATTTCCAAGCCGCGGTTGGCCTCGGCATCCAGTTGATCCATGCGCTGCTGCACCGCCTTGTTCATCAGAAATGCAGACAACAGGCCCAAGCCAATCGCGGCGCTCAGCAACAACCAATTTTTGTTGAACTTTTTCATTGAATCAGCCCTTCACGGCAAGGAAATAAAAAAGATAAGGCTTTGATAAAAAGCCCGAACGCTGTCGGCCAAATACACAGCGGCTGTTCGGCCGTTGGGGCCATCGAAATTCAGGGGCAGGGTCAACAGGGTCGACACCGCAGCGAGCACGATCAAGTACTCGACAAAAGACTGCCCTGCCAGGTGTTTGATTGATTTCATGACTTCACGAATTGCACAAAATTGACCACTACATGAGCCTGTTGGCCTGACCCGGTGACGACCATGTCCAGGGTCTTGCCGTTTCGCTCAAAACTGGCGAGGTAAGTGGCTGCGTCTGAGACCTCGTTTTGCAAGCGCCAGCCGCTGTGCAGCCAACTGTTTTTTAAATGCTCGGCCACATGCTCTGGGCGCCTATCGCTGGTGGCCGTCATGTAGAAACTGCGATTCGGCCCATCAATCGACTCCATCACCTGCACCAAAGAAAGCAGCGAATTTCTGGGCCAGTCAGAAGGCACATAGTTGCTCTTGAGTTCGCGGATATTCATGAGATCGGAAGAGCGTC
>CANHBY010000236.1 GCA_947458895.1 Burkholderiales bacterium
AAAGACGGTGAAAAATGGGGCGCTGCGGCTGATTTGCAGCCGACGACTCCCAAGTCCGACAGGCTGCTAGTGTCGTGTCAAGGCTCAAATGCCGCTTGAAACGACACTAGTTCATTACGCAGTGATTTTTTGCACACTGCCATCGGGACGCACTGAGTACCCTGCAAAAACCTCGCTTATCAGTGAACTTAAAGCGGCTGTAAACAACCAGAATTCCTTCACGCACTAGCTCGACTCTGGGAATCCCCCAGTGGGCTTTGTGCGACTGAGGGAACGTCATGGCCACTGCTCCTGCGAAACCTGCCAAATCAGAAGCCGAAGCTGCGCCAGATGCGCCGGCTTCACCCCCAACAGGGGGCAAGGGAAAGAAGAAGCTCATCATCATTTTGGTCGCAGCAGTCGTGCTGCTCGGAGCCATAGGAGGTGGCGGTTTCTTCATCTGGAAAAAGAAAGCTGCAGCGGCTGCAGCAGAGGCTGCAGACAGCGAAGGTGGCGGCCCGGTGGCGGAGTCCAAACAACAAAAGGATCAGGGCCCACCCATCTTCGTGCCCCTGGACCCCTTTGTCGTGAACTTGGCAGACAAAGGCACTGACCGTTACGCACAGGTTTCCGTCACGCTGCAAGTCGAGAACTCCAAGGTCTCTGATGATCTCAAAATTTACTTGCCTGCCATCAGGAATAACATCCTGATGATCCTGGCCCACAAGACCTCAGAGGAACTCATGGACCGCGCAGGCAAGAATGTTTTGGCGGAAGAAATCTTGCGTGAGTCCACGCGCCCACTGAAGGAGTCTCAGGATCCCAAAAAGAATGATTCCAAAGCCTATCACCCGATTCTCAAAGTGCATTTTGCGAACTTCATCATTCAGTGATGGTGGATCGATGATGTGCTCATTGGCCCTGCTGTAACAACCCTCCATGAATCAACAAATCCTCTCCCAAGACGAAGTCGATGCCCTTCTCATGGGCATCACTGGCGAAAGCCAGAAGCTTGAACAGGAAGAAGTTCAGGAAGGTGGCATTCGCGATTACAACATCGCGAGCCAGGAACGGATTGTTCGCGGGCGTATGCCCACGATGGAAATCATCAACGAGCGCTTCGCTCGCAACATCCGTATTGGGCTCTTCAACTTCATTCGAAAGAGCCCTGAAATATCGATCGGGGGCATCAAGGTCCAAAAGTACAGCGCCTTTTTGCGGGAAATTGTGGTTCCCACCAACTTCAACATCGTGAGCGTCCGACCCCTGCGCGGCAGTGGGCTGATCGTGTGCGACCCAACCCTCGTATTTGCAGTGATCGACGCCCTTTTCGGTGGGGGCGGGAAGTTCCACACCCGCATTGAGGGCCGCGATTTTTCGCCCACAGAGCAACGCATCATCACCCGCTTGGTGGAGGTGGTGATCGCCGAATACAAAAAAGCCTGGCACGGGATTTACCCCCTCGAGCTTGAATACCAACGCTCGGAAATGCAGCCGCAGTTCGCCAACATTGCCACCCCCAGCGAAATCGTGGTGGCAACCTCTTTCACACTGGAGGTCGGAGAAACCACTGGCACAATTCACTTTTGTATCCCCTACTCCACACTGGAGCCGATTCGGGATGTTTTGTACTCCACCATCCAAGGTGACAGCAACGAGCCAGATCGGCGCTGGGTGAATTTGCTCAAACAACAAATTCAAGCCGCCCAGGTGGATTTGGTCGCCGAGCTGGCCCACGCTCCAGCCACCGTCGAGCAATTGCTGGCATTCAAGGTAGGCGACTTCATCGAGCTTGATCTCAAGCCGGGCATACAGGCCAAGGTCTCAGGGGTTCCTGTTCTCGAATGCCACTACGGAACCTCTAACGGCAAGTATGCGCTGAAGGTCGATCAACTATTGTCCAGCCACCAGATGGGCTGGTTGGGAGAATCCAATGTCTGACACGCCAGAAGAGCAAAGCGAAGAACAGGACGCAATGGCGGCCGAATGGGCTGCTGCACTGGCGGAGGCCAGCTCGGCAAGCTCCTCAACAGGCGGACTTCCGACCGACGTTCAACTGACAGGCGAACAAGTCACGCCCGCAGAGTTCACCAATTTCAATCAAGCCCCCATGGGCGGGGTGCCTAGCAACGACATCAACATGATCCTCGATATCCCGGTGCAGCTCACCGTGGAGTTGGGGCGAACGAGGATTCCGATCAAGCACATTTTGCAACTGGCCCAGGGTTCGGTGGTGGAGCTGGAAACCATGGCCGGTGAGCCGATGGACGTTCTTGTGAACGGCTACCTGATCGCGCAAGGTGAGGTCGTGGTCGTAAACGACAAATTCGGTATTCGCCTGACCGACATCGTGACCCCGTCGGAGCGCATGCGACGCCTCAGCAGGAGCGCCTGATCGTGACAACACCCTCTGCGAGCTTTTACCTTTGGTTCATTGGCATCATCGTGATGATTCCATTGGTACTGTGGCTTTTCAAACGCAGCCAGTTGGGGGGGCATTTGGGCGGCATGCGCCACCCCGCACCGATGCGCATTGTCAGTAGCCTGCCACTCTCTCCCAGCCAGCGCATTGTGACTGTTGAAGTGGGCGAGGGAGAGGAGCGCCGCTGGCTGGTGTTGGGCATCACACCGAGCTCCATCACGACACTGCACAGCCTGAGCGCCACCCTGCCGAGCACTTCGACACAGGCAGCGCCGCCGCCCCAAGACGCTTTTCACCAATTGCTCAACCGCCTACGGTCTGGAGACAAGCGTGAAGGCTGAAGCATTCAGGTTGATCAGGCATCTGTCAATGCAAAAGTGGCTTGTGCGCTCTGGGGCCGCCGTGCTCGCACTGACTCTCTCTTTGGCTGCGAATGCACAAACGGCGAACCTTCCGTTGGTTGTAGGGCAGGGTGCCAGCGGCACCAGCTATTCAGTCCCCATCCAGACGCTACTCTTCTTTACGGCACTGAGTTTTTTACCCGCGGTGCTGCTACTCATGACAGGCTTCACTCGAATCGTGATCGTGTTGAGCCTGTTGCGCCAGGCCATGGGCACCCAGGCCGCCCCACCCAACCAAGTCATTGTGGGGTTGAGCCTGTTCCTGACATTTTTCGTGATGAGCCCCACGCTCGACAAAATTTACGCCAATGCTTATCAGCCCTACAACGCCAGCCAAATCAGCTTCGAAGAGGCCCTGCAGCGCGGCGAATTGCCGATGCGCGAGTTCATGCTGAAACAAACCCGTGAATCCGATTTGTCGTTGTTTGCCAAATTGGCGAAGGTGGACAGCGCAGTGCCCATGGCGAATGTCCCCTTCAAGGTGCTCGTTCCTGCGTTCGTCACTAGCGAGCTCAAGAGCGCCTTCCAAATCGGATTCCTGATTTTCATTCCGTTCCTGATCATTGACATGATCGTGGCCAGTGTGCTGATGAGCCTGGGCATGATGATGCTCAGCCCGGTGCTGGTTGCGCTGCCGTTCAAGTTGATGCTGTTCGTTCTGGCCGATGGATGGAACCTTCTACTGGGTTCGCTGGCGGCCAGTTTTGCCACCTAGGGCCTGTTAACACTAAAGATGCCAGATGCGTTGTTCTTCAAAAGGCCTTGAGCAAGGCGCAAAACGAAGCCGGGGTAGGTCCCCGGCGAGGCTTTGC
>CANHBY010000237.1 GCA_947458895.1 Burkholderiales bacterium
AAACTTCCGAGGCCATGTTGATGGGCGCTGGCCCAGCACATGCCCTGACCCTACATTGACGCCATCGTGCCCTCAGGAAACGATCAAATGGCAAGAAAAAGGCGGCTTTGGGGCGCTCTGTTTAGGCTATCAAAGCATGGCGACGAGGCTAGCATGGGGTAACGAACGTTGTACGTCATCACATCGTCTCAAAGGGCTAGCATGCCTATTCATCCCGATCTACGCTCAATGGAGATTGACATTCCCACCCAGCCAGGCCCACTGGCTGAACTGTCAATGCTACTCACAGAGGAGGTGGTCAATCTGCAGGCCGTTGGTGCGCTGATTGAGCAAGACATGGCCCTGGCCTCGGCAGTGATCAAGGTCGTCAATTCCTCCAAGTTCAGCTTGTCAGGCCGGGTTCGAAGCGTACATCACGCCATTACTTATCTGGGCGTCGCTGAGGTCGCCTCAGCGACCTTCGAAATCGGTTTGCGGGCGGTATTTCCAAGCTCGCCTGCGCTTGACCCTGTTTGGGAGCGCGCTGCCGTGCGGGGGGCGCTCATGGGTCGAATCGGACACGCCCTGCGCGTGGATCCTTGGATCGCCCACTCGGCAGGCTTATTCGAAGAGTGCGGTAAGGCGGTCCTGTACCGGCATGCGCCAACCCAATACCCTCTTTTGCTCAAAGAAGCAGCCAGTGATGAAGCTTTGGTGGCTTTGGAAATGCATGCGTTTGGCATCTCCCATGATGCGCTGGGTGCGGCGCTGTGCGAGAGCTGGGGCCTGGCAGCCGCCGTAGCGCACAGTGTGCGCCACCATGTCGCAACCAATGCCACAAGGCAGCTACCCATGCAAGTTGAGCGGCGCTCAGTGTGCGCCATTTCAGCCTTGGCCAACGCACTGATGAACGACTCGGAAAGCCTCGATGCGGTGGCTGAAGCCGTTGCGCCTCAGGCCAATCTGGACGTGGCCATGACGCTGCGTGAAGTACGCCGCGTGCAGGTTCGAATTGAAGAAGCCCTCGCGCGTCGCGGAGGGTAGCTCTTGGCCTTTGAAATTCGCGGCGCAGCGATTGGCAAGAGGGTCAGCTTGCCACCTCGAATAACAGGCTAAGAAGGTGCCCAACAATCCAGAATTTCGGCTGCTTATGCGGTTTTGAAGCTTCGCATCAGGGTAATAAATGCTTCGACCACGCCGCTAGGGCGTGTCAAGGCTCAAATCAGGCCACTTCAGCGCATCGTTTCGTGCGAATTCATTTCGGTACTGAAGTGCTTCGATGGGCGATGCCGGCAGCCGCGCGCGCGATAATCGGCACGCTCAGCCCCTCCCCTTTGTGCCTCCATGAAACACCTCACTGCGCGCCGCTGGCGCTTGGCCCATGGCTTCGTTTGATGCCGTAGTGATCGGCGCAGGTGCGGCCGGTCTTTTTTGCGCCGGCATGGCCGGGCAGCTCGGCAGCCGGGTCCTCTTGATCGACCACGGGGCCAAAGTGGCCGAGAAGATTCGCATCTCTGGCGGTGGCCGCTGCAACTTCACCAACCGCGAAGTAGGCCACAGCAACTTTCTATCAGCCAACCCTCATTTCTGCCGCTCGGCCCTTGCACGTTACACGCCACAAGACTTCCTGGCCTTGATGGCTCGGCACCAAATCGCCTGGCATGAAAAGCACAAAGGTCAGCTTTTCTGTGACCACTCGGCCCAGGACATCATCACCATGCTGCTGGCCGAATGCGCAAAAGGCCAGGTCGAGCGCCGGCAGCCCTGTGGGGTGCAGGCCGTGCGGCACACCGGCTCAGCCTTTGAGCTGGACACCGATCGCGGCACAGTGAGCGCCGCCAAGGTGGTGGTGGCCACAGGCGGCCTGTCCATCCCCAAAATCGGGGCGAGCGATTTCGGGTATCGGTTGGCGCGCCAATTTGGGCATCGCGTCATCGAGCCACGCCCAGCCTTGGTTCCGCTCACCTTTGCCTCGGCAGACTGGGAACCTTTGGTGCCCTTGGCGGGCTTGTCGTTGCCGGTCCATGTGCGCACTGGTGCCGGCAAGGCGGCCGGCCAGTTCCTGGAGGACCTGCTCTTCACCCACCGAGGCCTCAGTGGGCCAGCGGTGCTGCAGATTTCAAGCTACTGGCAACCAGGCACTGCACTGCAAATCAACCTCGCGCCCGACACCGATTTGGAAGAGTCCCTGAGGCAGGCCAAGGCCAGTTCACGCCGTCAACTGGCGAATGAATTGGGCAGCCTGCTGCCGGCTCGCCTGGCGCAGGCGTGGCTCAGTACGCGAGTGGGGATGGCGGACAAACCCATGGCCGACCAGCGTGACAAAGACCTGCAGCAACTCGCCACCAGCCTGCAATCGTGGCAACTCACCCCCAACGGCACCGAAGGCTATGCAAAGGCCGAGGTCACCGCAGGTGGCATCGACACCCGAGAGCTCAGCTCACAAACCATGGAAAGCCAACGCACCCCAGGCCTGTACTTCATCGGCGAAGTGGTGGATGTGACCGGCTGGCTGGGTGGCTACAACTTTCAATGGGCCTGGGCCAGTGCGGCAGCTTGCGCGCGCGCCATGAGTCAGGCGACCTCCATGTCGCAGTGACTCCAGTGGCGCCTAGGGCCTGTTAACACTAAAGATGCCAGTGCGAATGCGGTCATTGGGGCGCCGCGCGGCGTTGCAAAGCCTCGCCGGGGACCTACCCCGGCTTCGTTTTGCGCCTTGCTCAAGGCCTTTTAAAGAACAACGCATCTGGCATCTTTAGTGTTAACAGGCCCTAGCCAGCGGGATTGATGGCGGCGCGATCAAACGACATTTCAGCCCTGACACGACACTAGGGCAGCGCACCGCCCCGAAGTAAACTGCCCACCCCCTGACGCGCTCCCTGCTGGTCAGGCTTTAAGAGGTGTTCCATTGAGACGTTTACTGGCTTTCATTCCCCTGCTTTGGGCATTCCATGCGCTTGCAGCTCCTGTGTGCGGCAAGTATCAAGAAGTTCGCCCCAGCGGCGCCGCCCAGGAGGCGCGCACCCTCATCTTCGCAGACCAAAACCTCGCTCGCTCATGGGAACAGGGCTACCTCAAAAGCATCAGCCGCTTCGAGCACATCGGCAATCGGCTGGTGCTCAGAGACCTCGACACCGGCGCCACCACTGAGTACACCGTTCAAGCTGACGGCACACGGTTTGAAACCGGTGCCAACGCGCCTTTCCGGGAACGCTATGTTCAGGAAAAAGCGGCGTCCTGTAACGGCCATGATCGGCCCACTCAGCCCGTGTGCAAGGGTGACACGAGTGCCTGCTGCGCGGCAGGCAATGAGTTCGCATGTATCGCCGTGGCCAGCGACAAGGGCGACGCCACAGCCCTGCAAAGCTTGTGCAGCAAAGGCCTCCCGATGGCGTGCACCAAGCTGGCCGATGTACGCGACCGCGAGGTCGCTCGCCAGGCCTCCCACGCAACCGACAAGCCTGCGGCCGAATGTGCGCGCACCGAGGCTTCGGAAGAAAAGTGTGGCTCTCTTCTGAGCCGCTCGCTGCTGAGCCAGATGAGCGGCGTTGTTCCTGATGCACAGCTACACAGCACCCAGCCCTGGCCCAAGGCCTACATTGAA
>CANHBY010000238.1 GCA_947458895.1 Burkholderiales bacterium
AATTCAACCGAGCGGATCTGCAGCACCTTGGAGCCGAGGCTGGCCATTTCCAGCATTTCCTCGAAACTGATCGTGTGCAGGCGGCGCGCCTCCGATACAACGCGGGGATCGGTGGTGTAAACACCATCCACATCGGTGTAAATCAGGCATTCATCAGCCTTCAGGGCAGCGGCAATGGCCACGGCGGAAGTGTCTGAACCGCCGCGCCCGAGCGTTGTGATGTTGCCGTTGGGATCTACGCCCTGAAAGCCGGCAATCACCACGACTTTGCCCTCTGCGAGATCAGCGCGCACCCGCACATCATCAATGCTTTGAATGCGAGCCTTGGTGTAAGCGTGGTCGGTTTGAATCGGGACCTGCCAACCCGCGTAGCTCACGGACTCCAGGCCCTCAGCCTGCAATGCAATGGCCAGCAGGCCTACTGACACCTGCTCGCCGGTGCTGGCGATCATGTCAAGTTCGCGCTGCAAGGCTGGCGCGGTGGGCTCAGGTGAGAGTTCTTTGGCCAGCCCCAAGAGGCGGTTGGTTTCGCCGCTCATGGCCGAGGGAACAACCACCAATTGGTGTCCCGCACGGACCCATTTGGCGACGCGTTTAGCGACATTGCGAATGCGCTCGGTGGAACCCATGGAGGTGCCGCCGTATTTGTGAACGATGAGTGCCATTGGAGGTGGGTATGCAGACAGGCGCCAGCCGACATGCCGGCACCAAAGCCTTAGATTTTAGCTTTCCTGCGGATGGAGTCGCTGACGACCGAGGAAATGCCCGATCAAACCGCTTCCCTGCGCGAAATTTCATCCCAAGCCAGACCAACCTGGGGCACGCCAGGGGGCGCCATGGCACGAGCATCCAACCCCAGTCCAGGCACAAAAACCAAGGCATCGCCCGCAAAGACCAGCGGCCCCGACCTGCCCCAGGCTGGCACATCAGCCGACTGAAATTGTTTCCTCAGCAGACGGGCTGGCCGCTGCAAAGCCAATTGAAACCTCTCGGCACCTTGCCGAGCTTGGAGCGTGAGGACCATTCCCGGCATCCATGCCAGCCCACCACGGGAGACCGGAAAAACACGCAGACAGCCTCCCCATTGAGGCACCTCGTAATCGCCCAGGTCAGGCACGGCCAATTGCAGTGCGGGAATCTGTGGGGCGCTAGCCTCGGAGTGGACCTGAGGGGAAAAAGTCAGCTCGCCGCGGTAGCGCCTCAACTCGCCGCTTCCGCAAGGCCAGCGCGCGGGGGCCTCACCCCCAGCGCCCAGCTCGTTCAGCAATCGATCTAACAAATTGCGGGTGATGCGAAGACCGGGGACCCGCAGCAACCAAGCATGCAAAGCATTGGCACGACGCGGTCTCGACAACCCAAGCCACGGCCTGAGGCTGAGGGCTGTCTGACTGTTTGGCGCCAGGACCGCCAAATCGATGGCAGCCAATTCATCCAGGCAAGCCCGAGCCTCCTGGGCACGCTGAGTGGCTTGCACCAAGGCAGCCTCCGCCTCGGGGAAGGCCTCGACCCAAGCGGGCCACACATTCAAGCGCAGCCGGTTGCGAGCAAATCGCGGGTTGCTGTTGCTGTCATCTTCAATGAACGAGAGCTGATGCGCCCGAACATAAGCCTCGATCACTTCACGCGAATGGTGCAGCCACGGACGGCGCCATGCCAAACCCTGCTCATCAACTTCAAAGGCTGACATGGCCGACAAGCCCGCAGGCCCTGCACCACGAAGCGCCTGCAGCAAAAAGGTCTCGGCTTGATCTCGGCGATGGTGGGCCAACAGCACGAGGCTGGCGCCCTCCTCATGGGCCATGCGCGTCAAAGCCCCATAGCGCTCAGAACGAGCCCAGGCCTCGAGGCTATCGCCCTTGCTGGGCTGCGCCATCAAACGAGTCGATCGAAAACGTAAATGTCCCCGCTGAGTTGACCATGCCGAGCACTGCGACTCGCAGTGAAACAGCCATTCATCAGCATGCTCGCTCAGCCCATGATGAACATGCAGGGCCACCACCTGAGGTGCCTCATACCCTGCCTCAGCCAGTGCACAAGCTGCACGCCAAGTCGCATGAAGCAAGGCGGTGGAATCACGCCCCCCGCTGTAGGCCACGGCAACGACGCCCGGCCTTGCCTCAGAAGCGAGATCAGCGCTGAGTGGTGTCGGTGAAGCGCCCATAGGCGCGCAATCTTTCATAGCGCCGCTCTAGCAATTCCTTGGGCTTGAGGTCGCTGATCTGACGCAGCGCATCGGCCAGTGCCCGCTTGAGATACACCGCCATTTGCTTGGTGTCTCGATGTGCACCCCCCACAGGCTCATTGACGATTTTGTCTATGAGACCCAATGCCTTGAGTCGATGGGCCGTGATGCCCAGGGCCTCGGCCGCATCAGAGGCCCTCTCGGCAGTTTTCCAAAGAATGGAGGCACACCCTTCCGGGGAAATGACCGAGTAGATCGCATACTGCATCATCAACATCTGGTCACAAACGCTGATGGCCAACGCACCGCCCGAGCCGCCCTCGCCAATGATGGTGGTGATGATGGGCACCTCGAGTTGGGCCATCTCGAAAATGTTGCGCCCAATCGCCTCTGACTGACCACGCTCTTCCGCCCCGATGCCAGGATATGCGCCGGGGGTGTCCACGAACGTGAACACGGGCAGGCCGAATTTTTCGGCGGTCTTCATCAATCGCAGGGCTTTGCGATAGCCCTCGGGCCGAGACATGCCAAAGTTTCGCAGGCCGCGCTCTTTGGTGTCGCGGCCCTTTTGGTGACCGATCACCATACAGGCCTGACCGTTGAACCGCGCCAGCCCGCCCACGATGGATTGATCGTCTGCAAAGTGCCGATCCCCATGCATCTCCTGGAACTCGGTGAAGATCTCACTCACGTAGTCCAAGGTGTAGGGGCGCTGGGGATGGCGCGCTATCTGCGTCACCTGCCAAGGCGAGAGGCTGGCGTAAATATCTTTGGTGAGCTGCTGGCTCTTTTTGCTCAACCGCTCGATTTCTTCGGAAATATCAACCGCCGACTCACTTTGCACATACCGAAGCTCCTCGATCTTGGTTTCCAGATCGGCCACGGGTTGCTCAAATTCGAGAAAATGACGCTTGCTCATGGGCGTTTTGCCTCCTGCATCTTGATGACTGCGACGGACTGAACCGTCAGTATTCCACGGCTATGGGGTCCAAACTGCGCCAAATGTACCAAGTCGCGACGGATCTGTAAGGTGCCCAGGCCTCACCCACCTCGCGGGCTTCGGCCCTCGAGACAGGCTCGCCGCTGAAGTAATTCAGGCTGATACCCTTGACCAGGCCCAGGTCATCCAATGGCAACACATTCGGCCGCATGAGGTGAAAAATCAAAAACATCTCGGCGGTCCAGCGACCAATACCCCGAATGGCCACCAGCTCTTCGATGATGCTCTCATCGTCCATGCGCTGCCACTGGGCCACGTGCAAAGATTGGTCTTGAAAGTGCTCGGCCAGATCACGCAGATATTCGACTTTGCGAGCTGACAAGCCCGCCTGACGCATGTCTTCTACATCCAGCGCGGTGACGGCCGCGGGGCGAACCCGCCGGG
>CANHBY010000239.1 GCA_947458895.1 Burkholderiales bacterium
AGTCAAGCGCAGCAGCAATGGGCTCATATTGAAAAATGACTTCTTCGAACCCCACTGCCTCTGCCGCCAGCTTCAATGCGGCTTGCGCCGCCGCGTCGCGCTCGACGTCATCGTCTACAAAATGAACCGGCCGACCCAACACCGCCCGGGTGATTGAACACTGAGCCTGACGCTCGGCCCTGGCCTTCAGGTGGCGCAGGTAGCTGGTAATTACATCCATATAAGCCACGCCGTGACCGCCACCCACATCGGTTGTTTGAGTGGCCAAGGGCGAGCCCAAGATGCTCTTCATCGAACGCATCAAGCGCCCCTCGGTGCCTTCCAGGTAAGCCGCCAGCGCCGCTCGCCCGTAATGCTGCTGGGGCTCTTGAAACATGCTGCGCCCCTCGACCGCATAGAACACAGCTGTGGGCATGGTCACATGGCCAGGCTCTAATTCGACAAGATCACAGCGTCCCTCCGAAGGGAGGGATACGGCCGAGTTGGAGGTACCGAAGTCAATTGCGCAAACAGCAGACACAGGCGTTTCTGTCGCTTGCGCGACAGCACAGTCAAGGGGTATCGATTTTAGGCGTGATACCCCGAATCCGAACACTGATGCGCCCAACCCAGCCAACTGACTGGGAGCGCACCAGGCCATTTTTGTTCAAGGTTACACAGATTGCGCTCAATCATCTGCGCCCGAAAGAATGGCGACCAAACAGCCCGTGTCGACCCACAGGGTTTGGCGAAGGTGCGCCGGCACGGCCAGCAACAGATCATGTTCAAGTTGGGAAACCTTGGCCCGCACTGCCCCGGCGGTCAGGCCCCCCAACAAAGACCCACCGCAACCAAGCGATCCGGCGCATCTCATCAACAAGCCAGCGCCGGATAAAAATCGTGAAATCTTTAGTGGTTTGTTCGTGCAGCATTTGGCGTATTGTCGTTTTTACCGATGGCGCTCCCGATTGAGTTGAACGATGCTCCGTCCATGCGGTTGCAATTTGTAACCATTACAGGAAGCACCTGAAGTCTTTTTTTGGTACCAGTCGTAGGGAGTTTGTATGAAAGTAGTCTTGGGGCAGCAGGCTCGGAAGTCTCGAACCTGGTTTTCTGCCCTTGCAGTTGTCGTCGCCACCTTTGCATTAACCGCCTGCGGAGGCGGCGGAAGTAGCAACCAAACACCCCCTCCCCCAGCCAACCCCAGCCCCAACCTGAAGCCCAACCTGAAGCCGACTCGAGCAGAGGCTTCACGGTTTCTGACCCAAGCCACCTTTGGGCCGACCGAATCGGACATCGATGCCGTGGTGGCTCAAGGCTACGAAGCCTGGTTGGACGCGCAGCTGGCAAAAGCCCCCAGCGTGGGGCACCAAGCCCAGTGGGATAAGCGTAATGTCGCCCTCCTTGGTGGACCCATTCCTGAAAACGGCAAAGGAGCAACTTCAAGCCACCTGCCGTATTCTTTCTGGAAACAGGCTCTGTCAGGCAGCGACCAGGTTCGCGCAAGGGTGGCCTATGCGTGGTCCCAGATCTTTGTGATCTCTTCGATCGACAGCACCACGGGGCACTACGCCAGGGGTATCGCCAACTACCTCGACATGCTCAACGATAAGGGCCTGGGCAAATACCGTGACTTGTTAGAGGGCGTGTCATTGCACCCCTCCATGGGGATGTATTTGACCTCGGCGCGCAACCGAAAGGAAAACATGGCCACCGGCCGCGTGCCGGATGAAAATTACGCCCGCGAGGTGTTGCAACTGTTCTCAATCGGGCTGGTTGAACTGAACCTGGACGGCACTCCCAAGCTCGCGGCGGGCATGCCCAAGGACACTTACACCCCCCAGGACATCACCAATCTGGCGCGTGTGTTCACCGGCTGGAGCTGGGCCTGTCCCTCTTCGGATGACCGCTGCTTCAACTCGGCCACCGACAACGACGGCAACACGGACACTGACCGACTGGTCAAACCCATGCGTGCTTACCCTCAGTTTCACTCCTCCTCCGAAAAGAAATTCCTGGGCCAGACCATCGCCGATCAGGGCTCTAACGCTGACCCCGTGCGCAGCCTGAAGTTGGCGCTCGACACCCTGGCCTCGCACCCCAATGTGGGCCCATTCATAGCCAAGCAATTGATTCAACGCATGGTCACCAGCAACCCCAGCCCCGCCTATGTAGGGCGTGCCGCGGCCGCTTTCACCTCATCAGGGGGTGATCTGAAGGCCCTGGTGAAGGCCGTTTTGCTCGACCCGGAGGCGCGTAGCGCAAGCATCGCGGCCGGCGACTCCTTCGGCAAGGTCAGGGAACCGCTGCTGCGCGCCACAGCATTCTTCAGGGCCTTTGGAGCAACCTCCGACTCAGGCGACTACATTATCGGGACCACGGATGACCCTGGCACCTCGCTCGGCCAAACGGTGATGCGATCCCCCTCGGTTTTCAATTTCTACCGCCCAGGCTTCAAGCCCAACAGCGGTAAACTTGGCGAAGCGGGATTGCTCGCACCTGAGATGCAAATCACCCATGAAACCTCCCTTGGGGGCTATGCCAACACGATGCGACTTTGGGTGGACGGCGGCGCAGGTTCGGCAGGACATGATGGCAAATCTACCAAGGGCCCCGACGTCAAACCGGCTTACCTGACAGATGCCAACAACAACCTGATTAAGCTGGCTGACCAGCCGGCGGCGTTGGTGGAGACCGTCAATCAACGCCTGCTGTACGGCACCATGCCGCCTGAAATGAAGACCCAGATCGTTTCAGCAATCAGCAAGATCATCATCCCCGCCGCCACCAGCAACAATCAAGCGGCCATCGCCACCGCACGGAATAACCGCTTGAAGTCAGCGATCTACCTGACGCTGCTGTCGCCCGAATTCGTGGTTCAGAAGTAAGGAGCACCACATGAATCCCAATCGTTCCACCCGACGCCTCTTTCTCAGCCAGCTCGGCGCCCTCGGAGGCCTGCATGTCGCCGCCCCATTCGCATTGAATCTGGCCACCATGGGCAGCGCTGCGGCCGCAAACGCTTCCGGCTACAAGGCCCTGGTGTGCCTCTTCCTGTATGGCGGCAATGACGCCTTCAATATGTTCCTGCCCACGGATTCAAGCTCCTGGGACGCTTACACCAAACTGCGGACTCAGGCACCCGAATCCATCGCTCTGATGCCGCCAGGCACACCGCCATCCTCGCAGGGCCCCAGCGGCTCCCCGGGAAGATTGGGGGGTGTCTTGCCCATCAATCCGTCCACGACCCGAACCGCCCCTGGCGGTGGCACTCAGACCTTCGCGCTTCATCCGATGATGACTTCGCTTCAGGGGCTTTTCAACAACCAGAAGCGCTTGGCAGTTATGGCGAACGTAGGCCCACTGATCCGCCCCACGACCAAGGCTCAATACGCCCAACCGAATTACAGCCGTCCAGCCAAGCTGTTTTCACATAACGACCAGCAAAGTACCTGGCAGGCCTTCGCACCCGAAGGGGCCAGTCAAGGTTGGGGCGGCCGCATGGCTGACCAGCTGGCCTCGCAAAACACCAATCCCTTGATGACGGCCGTTTCAGCTTCGGGCAACACCGTCTG
>CANHBY010000240.1 GCA_947458895.1 Burkholderiales bacterium
CCCTGCCATGGTGGGGCGGCTGGTGGGTATCCATGAGAGCGAAGAAGCGCTCCAAGGTTTTGTGGATGAGGTCGGCAACTTGCTCAGGTCTCAGTTCGTTGGCATTGTGGGCAACCTGATGGCGGTGGCCCCGATTGTGCTGATGGCCCAAGCCGCGGCCTGGCATTTCACGGGGAGCCCATTGATCAGCATCGAGACCGCGAACTACGTTCTCGAGTCCAACACGCTGCTGGGCCCCACAGCCCTCTATGCGGCGTTCACCGGAATTCTGCTGTTCCTTGGCAGCTTGATGGGGGGATGGATTGAGAACTGGTTCGTGCTGCATCGGCTCGACAGCGCCATTGCCTGGAACCCACGAATTCAGTCATGGCTGGGGGCGACACGCGCCCAACGTTGGTCGAGGTGGTGGCGCGAAAATATTGCCGCTTTGGCTTCGAGTGTGGTGCTGGGTTTGCTGCTGGGCATCGTTCCTGCGCTGGGGCATTTCGTTGGCCTGCCGCTGGATGTGCGCCATGTGACGCTGGCCACAGGCCAGATTGCAGCGGCCCTGGGAACACTGGGTCTGGAGGGCCTGCGAACCCCCGGCCTCTGGGCCTGCGTGGCCGCCATTCCGGTGATTGCGGCTTGCAACCTGGGGGTGAGCTTCTGGCTGGCCTTCATGCTCGCCATGCGTGCTCGGAAAATCCATGTACAAGATCGCCAGCGTGTCACGCGCGCTGTTTGGCGAAGCCTACTGAGCCGACCCTTGAGCTGGATGGCCCCCCCGAAAGCGCAGACAGAGCCTGCAGTCGCATCAACTTAAGCTCAGCATTCGGGCTGTATCAGCCCCCTCAAGGCCTTAGCTAACAATATGGAAATTCTGTTTTACGCCTACCCCCATAACGCCGCAGCATGGATGCGCAGCTTGGCATCGCACCTGCCAAATGGCACGCACATCCGCCTTTGGCAGCCCGGAGATAACGCGCATGCAGACCACCTGATCACACGCAACCCTTCACCCGAACTGCTGATCGACCGGCCGGGCCTGCAAGCGGTGTTCAATCTGGGCGCGGGGGTAGACGGCCTGATGCAGGCGCTGCAACACCCTGCGGCAACCCTATCTGACCACGTGCCCTTGATCCGCCTGGAAGACGCCGGCATGGCCTCGCAGATGGTCGACTATGTGGTGCATGCCGTGTTGCATCATCACCGCCGGTTCGATGACTACGAAGCCTCACGCCGAATGGGCCAATGGACACCCCTGCCAGCACCCGACAAAGGCGCTGTAGAGATTGGCATCTTGGGGTTGGGGCTGCTGGGAACCCAGGTGGCCCAAGCCCTGCAGGCCCTTGGCTTCAAGGTGCGCGGCTGGAGCCGCCAACCCAAGCCCCACAACGATGTGCCCTGCCAAAGTGGTGCCGAGGGCATGGCGACTTTTTTGACGGGCCTGGATTATCTCGTCAACCTGCTACCCCTGACGCCGGACACCGAGAACATCCTCAACAAAAAAATGTTCCAGCAACTGGCGCGTGGGGCCTACCTGATCAATGTGGCACGGGGTGCTCACCTGGTCGAGGACGATCTGCTCAGCGCCATTCAAAGCGGCGATCTCAGCGGTGCCAGGCTGGACGTCACACGAACCGAACCCCTGCCGACAGAGCACGCTTTTTGGCGCGAGCCTCGCATCAGTATCACCCCACACATTTCAGCGGTGAATTTGATGGAACCCTGTATGAAACAGATCGCAGGCAAGATTCTCGCCCTCTCGCGTGGAGAGCTGATCGCAGGGGTGGTGGATCGGAGCAGGGGCTATTGAGCAGGCAAGCGTGCCGGTTGCAGCCTCACACCCCTCAGCCCATCAAGGCCTCGATCTCATCCACAGCCACAGGCACGCCGCGGCTGATGAGCTCGCATCCTGTGGCCGTGACCACGGCATCGTCTTCGATCCGAATGCCAATGTTCCAGAAAGCCTCGGGCACGCCAGGGGCTGGGCGCACATAAAGGCCGGGCTCCAGCGTCACGACCATGCCTGGCTGCAGCACACGCGAGGGCTTCTTGACGACCTTGCCACCCAGCCCATCAGGCTGCTCAACGGCTGGCTCATCAGACGCCATGTAGTCACCCACGTCGTGCACATCGCGTCCGATCCAGTGGCCGGTGCCGTGCATGTAAAACTGCCGATAGGCCGCCGTTTCAATCACTGCGTCCACATTGCCCACGACGCTTCGCTCAAGCAGACCCACATCGAGCATGCCTTCGGCCAGCACTCTGACCGCCGCATGGTGGGCATCACGCTGACGTGCCCCAGGGCGCGTGGCATCTTGAGACGCTTTCTGGGCCTGTAGCACCACCTCATAGAGTGCTCTTTGCGGCGCCGTGAACTTGCCGTTGGCAGGAAAGGTTCGGGTGATGTCGCTGGCGTAGCCGTCCAGCTCACAACCCGCATCAATCAGACACAACTCGCCCGGGTGAAGACTCGCCGCACCGCCCGAGTAGTGCAATACACAAGCATTGGAGCCCGCCGCCACAATACTGGGATAGGCCGGGCTTTGAGAGCCGGCACGACGAAACTCATGAAGTAATTCAGCCTCGATTTCGTATTCATACACAGCGGCTGCGCCGGCTCGAAACCGGTCGGCACAAAAGCGCATGGCTCGCACATGGGCGTTTGCGGAGATGGCTGCGGCGAGGCGCATGGTTTCGACCTCGCCGGCATCCTTGATCACACGCATCTCCGAGACCAACGCCGCCACATCACGCATCACAGAAGGAGATTCGATACCGGAGCGGCTGCGCGAGCGCACGGTTTTCAGCCAAGCCTCTACCTGCGCCTGCAGGCCCGTGTGTGCAAAGGGGAACCATACGGCAGGCTGGCCTGCCAGCCACTGGGGAAGCAACTCGTCGAGCTGCCCCACTGCAAAAGCTTCATCAACGGCAAGGGCTTGCGGCGCAGCCTGGGGGCCCAGACGCATACCGTCCCAGATTTCGCGCTCCAGATTCTTTTCGCGACACAGCAACACAGCGCGGCCAGTTGCAAACACAACGAGCCAGGAGTCAGGCTCATCAAAACCCGTGAGGTAGTGGAAGCTGCTGTCTGAGCGATAAGGGAAGTGAGTATCGGCGTTGCGCAGTAACTCAGCGGCATTCGGGATCACGGCCACACCACCTCCCCTGGCAGCCAACTGGGAGGCAAGGTCTGAACGACGGCGGGCGAATGGGCTCAACACAGAAGTCATGGGCGATTGGGGATGCATTGCGAATAAGAGCGGTCAACTGCTGGTTCGAAGATCATCATCGCGCTCAATGTGTACAGTGTGCCTGCATATTGAACCTAGAAACCGCAGTTGGACGCGCCCGAGTGGGCAGCACTGCGGTGTGCTGGCAAGGCGCGACAACGCGGCGGGCTCGTGCCCGCAAGGCGGAGCAACGCCGCCAGCGCGCCGCAGGGCTGCCCAATCGGGTGCGTAGCGCTTTCACCCAAAAGGTGAGGGGGTTCGTGTGCGAAATTCTGAGCGTTCATCAGGTGTTGCCAGCGGAAGTCAGCGGTCAACTGCGGTTTTTAGGTTGAAGGAG
>CANHBY010000241.1 GCA_947458895.1 Burkholderiales bacterium
CGCGCCGCCATCAAGCCCGCTGGCTAGGCGCGACGAGGAGTCATAGCTTGGGCTATGACGACGAGAAGCAACGACGCCATCGGGTTTGAGGGCAAGTGAGCAAGCGGCATTTGAGCCCTGACACGACACTAGGACACTTCTGCAAAACCACAGAGCGGCTTTCATGGCAAACAACACACCCCATCCAGCCCCCTTCCCCCTGAGCCGCCCACGCCGGCTGCGTGCACATGATTTTTCACGAGCACTGGTTCAAGAGAACCACCTGAGACCCCAGGATTTGATCCTGCCAGTGTTCGTGCTCGAGGGTCAGGGCTTGATTCAACCCGTGGCCTCAATGCCAGGGGTCAGCCGCATGAGCCTGGATCGGCTCTACCCCATCGCCGAGTCGTGTGTGGCCAAGGGCATTCCGGTGATGGCGATTTTCCCGGTCATTGAGCCCACCCTCAAAACCCATGATGGGCAAGAGGCATTGAACCCCGATGGCTTGGTGCCCCGGGTTGTGAGGGCCTTGAAGCAGCGATTTCCAGAACTCGGACTGATGACCGATGTGGCGCTTGACCCCTACACCAGCCACGGTCAAGACGGTTTGCTTGATGAGGCTGGCCAAATCATCAATGACCCCACCGTGGCTCAGTTGACCGGGCAGGCCCTGATGCAAGCCGCTGCGGGCGTCGACATTGTTGCGCCCAGCGACATGATGGACGGCCGTATCGGCGCCATACGCCGGGCACTCGAAACTGCTGGCTCGAATCAAACTCAGATCATGGCCTACAGCGCCAAATACGCCAGCGCTTTTTATGGGCCATTCCGCGATGCGGTGGGGTCGGCTGCCAACTTGGGAAAGAGCAATAAAAAGTCCTACCAGATGGATCCCGCAAACACCAATGAAGCCCTGCGCGAAGTAGCACTCGACATTCAAGAGGGTGCCGACATGGTGATGGTCAAGCCTGGCCTGCCTTATCTGGACATTGTGCGGCGGGTCAAGGAAACCTTTGGCGTGCCAACCTTTGCCTACCAAGTCAGTGGCGAGTACGCCATGCTCAAGGCCGCAGCAGCCAACGGTTGGTTGGATCATGATGCGGTCTTGCTCGAAACCTTGCTGGCCTTCAAGCGCGCCGGCGCTGATGGCATCTTGACCTATTCGGCCATTGAAGCGGCTGAGTTGCTGCATCGGGATCACTGACCCGGCGTCATCGACGCCAATGACAACACCGCGACGATGAACTGGATGAATATTCATCAGGCTCCATGAGGCCGGATCCAAAGGAACACCATGCGTATCTTTCACATCTCGGGCGAGGAGTTCTCTGAGCTCAGTGAGCTCCCCACACAGCGGCCCGTCGCGGGTTACCTTTGGGTGGGCTGCGCTCGAAGAGAGTTTGAGTTGCACGCCGCCACGCTGCAAGCCTGGTTGCAGCAATGGACGGGCGGCCAACTGGTCGACCTGCACATCGCAGATTTGCTCAACAACCAGTTACCTTCGCACTTCGACTACACCTCTTGGTATGACATGCTGGTGTTCCGCCGCCTGGCGGCTGGCTCGGGCACTGCGCCGCTCTTCCTGGACGAGCACAAGGGAACCGCCAGCTCTGCACGAGAAGCTCTGAACGCCATCGACACCAGCCCCGTCGGCTTTGCTCTTTTTGAGGATGTGCTTCTCACGGTTCACCCAACCGACTGCCAGGTGCGCGAGTTTTTTGCCAACAGGCTTCAGCAACAAAGCATGGCACCCGATGTTCGTGGGGGTGGGCGCCTGCCCAGCAGCCCGGCTGATTTGATGGTTCGCATGGTCAACCACATGGTGGACAACTACATGGAACTGCGCAGGCTCTTAGCCAAACAGCTCAGCTATTTGCAGCAAGATCTGCTCAACGCCCGAATCACTTTCAACAACTGGACGCTGCTGCTCGAATCTCGCAATTCGCTCCATCTGCTTGAAGACACCTGCGAGGATCAGCGCGCCGCCATGACGGAGTGGATTGATGCCCTTGACGAATGGCCCGAACCCGACCAGCCCGCCCTGCGCCGTGAGCGCGAGCTGCTTCGGGTTCGTTCACGTGATGTGCTCGAACATATCGAACGCGTGCTGGGCCACGTGAGGCGGCTCGAGACTTCTGCGGAAAGTGCTGTGCAGATTCACTTTTCCATGCAGAGCAACCGCGCCAGCAACATCATGCGCACACTGACGGTGATCACGGCCATTTTCATGCCGCTCAATCTCGTGACGGGTTTCTTCGGGATGAACTTTGAAGGCCTGCCATTGATCCACAGCATGCACGGCTTCTGGACCATGGTTGGGCTGATGGCAGCCACCGGGTTGGGACTGATCTTTTTTTTCTGGCGCAAACGCCTCTTGAGCACAAAATAAGCCTGCAGCTCGGCGCTGGCCTGGGTCAGGCAACAGGCCCGCCAGCCTAAGTTCAACCTCAGTTCAACCTCAGCTCAAATAGGGATCGGCAAAGCCCAGTGCGAGCATCAGCCGAGACTCACGGGCTTCCATCACAGCGGCGTCTGCATCGGTCTCGTGGTCGAAGCCTTGTGCATGCAGGGCACCATGAATCAACAGATGGGCATAGTGCGCTTCTAGGCTCAGGCCTTGTTCGTGGGCTTCGCGTGCCAACACCTCGGCACACAGCACCAAGTCGGCCATGACCAGGGGCGTTTTTTCGTAATCAAAAGTCAGCACATTGGTGGCGTAGTCTTTGCCGCGGTAATCACGGTTGAGCACCTGGGCCTCCGCCTGACCCACAACGCGCACCGTGAGCTCAGCGGGCGACTCCAGCGCGGCACGCAGCCAACGCTGAACCTTCGATCGAGGTAAGTGCTCACGATGGGAACGCACCAACTCATCCCGAGAGAACTGCAAGGAAAGCTGCAAAGCAGGTTTCATCGCTCAGATCCTGGGCCTGCGGCTTCATAGGCCTCAACAATCCGAGCCACGATGGGGTGGCGAACAACATCCGACGAACCGAAGCGGGTGGTTGCGATACCTGTGACCCGTTTGAGTACGCGCTCTGCATCAATCAAACCACTTTGCGCTCCACGCGGCAGGTCAATCTGACTCACATCCCCTGTCACCACACATTTGCTACCAAAGCCAATGCGGGTCAAGAACATTTTCATTTGCTCCGGGGTGGTGTTTTGGGCTTCATCCAAAATCACGAAGGCATGATTGAGTGTTCTGCCGCGCATGAAGGCCAAAGGTGCAATTTCGATTTGGCCTTTTTCGAGCGCGCGGGTCACCTTCTCGGTTCCCATCAGGTCAAAGAGGGCGTCATAAAGTGGGCGCAGGTAGGGATCTACCTTTTGCGCCAGATCGCCCGGAAGAAACCCCAGTCGCTCACCTGCCTCCACGGCCGGGCGCGTCAAGACGATGCGCTGCACAGCACTGCGCTCGAGCGCATCGACTGCACAGGCCACAGCCAAGAAGGTCTTGCCTGTGCCTGCTGGGCCTATGCCGAAGGTGATGTCGTGGTCCAGGATATTGCGCAGGTAGCGCTGCTGGTTGGGCGTGCGGCCAGCCAAATCGGTGC
>CANHBY010000242.1 GCA_947458895.1 Burkholderiales bacterium
GGTGCCAAAATCACCTCGCTGGGGAAATTCGGTGCCTCGACAGAAAACATGGGTTGAGGCAGCAACGCCCGAACGCATGCCCCGGCAGAAGCTGCATTGAACTGAGGAGAAACCCCCAAAGAGGGGGCGGAGACAAATGCTACGAAAGCCAATGTAGCGAAGCTCTTGCGATAGCCAGTACTCATGACGAAGACACTCCAATCCCCAACAAACCCAGTGATCACGACTTCCTCACTGGCCAAAAACCAACTGGCCGGAAAGCAAATAATGACCTCGAGAGGAGATTCTTCTGCATGGGGCAAGATGTCCCCATCAGCATTTACCCGAATCACCCTCCAAGTGGGGGGGGGGCTCAATGGTGAGACTCGGACGAGTATTCTCTACAAAGATGCGTTTGCTCAAAGCCGCAGCGGCTTGAGTTACTGAGTGTACAGGGCGTACTGGCGCAGCACCTTGGTCACATATGCCCGGGTTTCAGCGTAGGGGGGAATGGTGCGCCCATAGCGGATCACCGTTCCCTCCCCGGCGTTATAGGCGGCCAAGGCCAATGCGGTGTTACCGCGGAACATTGCCAAGAGATCTCGTAAATAGTTGGCGCCCACGCCGATGTTCTTGACCGGGTCCGTAAGATCACTGAAAACACCGTAGCGTGCCCCCGTGGGCGGCATGATCTGCATCAAGCCGAGAGCACCCTTGGGCGAACGGGCGAGCGGGTTGAATCCGGATTCAACATGAATGACCGCGAGCAGCAGCGCCTCAGGGAGGGAATGACGCAGGGCTGCCACACGAACAACCTCCCGCAAATCGCCGCCAACATCTTTGGCGCCAGCGCTATCAGCCTTATAGAACACCGGCGGCGGCACAAAGCGTGGCGCCGGGGGGGGCGGTGCGATATACATATGAACCTGGCTGCGAGGGCCCACGGGCACATCTGTGTAAGAGGGCAAGCCACTCTCACTCTGCGTGACGTAGATGGTGGAGGCGGCCCAAGCACCCGCCGAACCGCACATGGCCATCGCACACACTGCCCACTTCCAAAAAAATTGTTTCAAATATCTCATGCGTAACCCAGCACCAAACCCTGAAGCAAGCGCGCCCAGCCGTCCAAAGCAACAAACAATAGTAGCTTAAATGGCACGGAGATGATGGTGGGAGAAACCATGCTCATTCCCAAAGCCAGCAAGATGTTCGCCACGATGAGGTCAACGAGCAAAAACGCGAGATAGAGAATGAACCCCGTTTTGAATGCCGCCGTGAGTTCGCTGACCGTGAAGCCTGGCACCAAAACCAGCATGTCGTCCTCGCGCAAGTTTTGCGCCCTCTCGGGTGGCCACAACTTGCTGGCGCTGCGCATGAAAAACAACCTGTCGCGCTCCTCGGAGTGTTTCAGCAAGAATTCACGCAGGGGCACGGCAACCGCATCGTAGGCCGTGCCGATGTCGTCCACTTTTTTGAACGACATCTGCCCACCGCGGGCGCGTTCGCGGATGTTGTCGTTGGCCTGCATCAAAACGGGGGCCATGACGTAAAGCGTCATGACGAGTGCGATGCCATTAACAACCATGTTGGGCGGCACTTGTTGAAGGCCCAGAGCCTGTCGCAGGAGGCCCAGCACAATCACAAACTTGGCAAAGCTGGTGACCATCATGGCCACAAATGGCAGGAGCGCCAGCCCCGCCAGCGCCATGATGATCGGCAAAAACTCGGTCATGCAGCAATGCCCTCCGCCGGTGCCGCGCTGGGTGTGGCCGGGGTGGCCAGCTCGACCAAGCGCACACCCAGGCGCTCACCAACAGCCACCAGTTGCCCAAGCCCCAAGCGGTGCCCGCCACATTTCAAAACCACAAGTGCTGGATCAAGGGAGGTATCGAGCTCGAAAACCTGGCCAATGGACAGCCCACGAAGTTGCTCGATGGACAAAGGCAGACGGGCCAGCTCCAAATCCACCCAAACAGGCAAGGCATCAAGGGTGGGGGCTGCGTCGGTGGATGTACTCATATCAGGTGCCTTTCTCAATGGGGCTTCAGCCCGAGTGCGTTCTTTCCTGGCTTGCGTTTGGGTGATCATCACGGCATGGCCCAGAAAAATGCAGCGAACGCCAGGGATCCAACGGTCTGAAAGTTTGAGCCGAGTGACCAGTCTCGAGATTGTGCCTAATCCGGGATCCAGCAGCACGACGTCGTCGATCGACAAATCGAGCAATTCAGCACGCGTCAGGGAAACCGAGGGGCAGTGCACCGTGAGTTCGAGGCGTTGGGCATCACGCAGCCAAGCCAAAGGCAGACCTGGCGGCGCCCAGGCGGCCAGCAGCACCCAGCCTGCGGGCGAGCTTGCTCTGAGCAAGCCATGCAAATAGGGCCCGTGGGTGGAGTTTGCAGGAACGAGCGCGAAGCCCAGGGACTCATGGGGCTCCCAGGCCGGCTGGTCCACCCACACATCGACCAGTGTGGCATCCAACCCGAACAACTGCGTCAGGCGTGACCACACTGGCTGGACGATCGCATCGAACGCCGCCCGCCTAAGGGGTGGCGGCACCAAGGGGTGGAGGAGCTCGTCTGGCCAATCGGTGGGCAAATTGTCTACCCACTGGACTTCAAATAATTCGCCACCGCTTTCGATGCCAATTTGCAAAACAGATCGGGACGCGCGCACGGATTGCCAGCGGAGCATCGTACTGGTCTCGGGCAATAAATGCATGGATCGCCCATACAAGCGCCGCCCTAATGCTGCAACGGTAGCGTCCCAATTCGGCAAAGCATGGCGCAGTGTCACGACTCGATTTCCTCGAGGGGGACAAGCTGAACCGACGCCTCAGAGCTGTCACCATGCTCCTTGAGCCGAACATTGATCTCCGGCAATTCAGACGAGAGGCGTCCGTAAACGCTCTCGGACGCGGTACTCAGGATGACGGATAAATCACCCCCGGCGCAGGTCAACTCCAAGGTGGTTGTAGGGTAAGACACGTCGTCCAAGCGGACCCGAAGGGTCCATTCGTCGGTCGAGAAGCGATGCCCTCGCTGGAGGGTCTGCACAAGCTCGTCCCAGAGTTCATGCAAATCGTGTGGCGCAAGGGTACTGGAATCGTTCACATCCGACTTTTGCACGAGTTGACGGTGTTCTGCGAAACCCTGCTGGTCGTGGAGCACCGAGGAGATGGTAGCCGTGCCTTTGTGGAGGGGGTCCTTGGCCTCTTTGGTACCCCAGTCATCATTGGTCGCTGTTGCATCCCTGGCCTCTTTGGTGAAAGCCTTGCCCTTGGCCTCCTTGGAATCTTCGACTCCCTGGGCTTCGTTGGGGTCCTCGGCTCCCTTTGCCTCTTTGGCCTCTTTGGCCTCTTTGGCCTCTTTGGCCTCCTTGGCCTCCTTGGCCTCCTTGGCCTCCTTGGCTTCCTTGGCTTCCTTGGCTTCCTTGGCTTCCTTGGCTTCCTTGGCTTCCTTGGCTTCCTTGGAGTCCTTGGAGTCCTTGGAGTCCTTGGAGTCCTTGGAGTCCTGGGCCTCCTGCGGGA
>CANHBY010000243.1 GCA_947458895.1 Burkholderiales bacterium
AATCAGCCTCCAATTGCTCGATTTCAGCCTGTCGATCCGGCAAGGTCTTGATCGCATCGAGCAACTCATCCAAGCTCGCCGGAGGCGAGAACCATCTGAGCCAGGCCATCACCGTGGCCGCAGCGGCTGTGGTCGTGAGCTTCCAGCCCGTCTCATCTTGAAGGGCAACCTGCTGACGAGCCAGCAGCGCCTGCACCCTGCGCACCAAAACCCGGTCCTGGGCCACCAGCGCCACCGGCATTTCTCCCTTGGCAATGTGCTGGAGGACAACTGCCGCACTGCGCTGCGCCTCATCCTCGAAATCATCACAAACCGCCACGCACAGGGCGCCCTCGGCACCCCCAGGTGCGCGGCCCTCGCCATCCTCCTCGGCGTCAAGATTCAACAGGCCACAGGGCACAGAAGCACAGACATGACCCAGCACAGCCTGCGCCAACATGTCTGCGCCACCGGCTTGCACCACAGCCCAAGCCCCCACGCGCACAGGCGGGTTAAACAACACATCAGACCGAGGTGGCGGCTGTAAAGCAGCCCATTCCAGCGCCAAAAGCGCAATGGCACTTTCACGCCCCACCCCACTCCCCGGCCCATTCAAAGCATCCCGACAACGCTGCCAGTGCGCCTCACGCTGCTCAGGCGGCACCAAAGCCGCAGCGCGAGCCATTCCCTGAGCACTTTGAACAAGCGCCATCAGCGCGTGCTCCAATGCCAACGAATCCAAGGAACTGGTACGAAGCGCTGAGCTCAGCATGCCTCGGGCCGTCAATCGATCAACGGCCACATCGAACGTGATCATTCCGGGCAACACAACAGGGGCCGGACCCCAACCGCGAGCCAGAGTTTGCGGCGTCTCCAGTTGAGGTAGCCACCCCCCCACCTCATGGGACCAAGCGCTGCGCACAAATTGCAAATGCCAGACCTGTGGCAGCAAAATCACGGCCTCGCGAGCGGGCACTCTGATCTGCGTCAACCAGCCAGCCAACGAGCGCACTACGCTGCGCCATAGGTCAGCTACGCCATCAGCCTGGGTCGAGCAAGCTATCGGTACGATAGGAAACATCTGTGAAGGTTAGGGTGAAGTCACGCAGGCTTTGTGTGAAAATCATTGTGCCCTGTTGCCACAGCTTTACTGGTAACCCATTCAAGGAAAAAATATGAGCAGCGAATTAATCACCGCCACCACCGATGCCTCCTTCGAGGCCCATGTTCTCAAGGCTGACAAACCCGTCTTGATCGATTATTGGGCTGAGTGGTGCGGCCCCTGCCGGTCGATCGGCGTCATCCTGGAAGAGGTCGCCAAAGACTACTCAGGGCGCCTTCAGGTCACCAAAATGGACATCGACAAAAACCGCGACACGCCGAGCAAATTTGGTATTCGCGCCATCCCCACCCTGATGATTTTCAAAGATGGCCAACTGACCGGCACCATCGTTGGAAATAAATCAAAGGCTGAGTTGAAAGCTTTCATCGACAGCAATCTATAATCCTGCGGTGCTATATTTGTCGGCGTCTCCGTGTAGGCGCCGTTTTGCAAGAAGATCTAAACCGTTTGCCGTCATGGTTTGCGCCCACCTTCCGCTGAAGGTTCGCTCAGAAATCCTTTGACTCAGGCGCCTCTGCTCTCCTCGTTGGCTGTCTCACTCTGCGCATTGCTCACAGAGTAGGTTTGCAGATCAGCCACCCCGACTCGGGGCCCTCTGCCTTGGCACCGCCGCTGGCTCCCCTCCTCTCTCACTAGGGTAATTAACCCATGCATCTGTCTGAACTGAAGGCGCTTCACGTTTCCGAACTCATCAAGATGGGTGAAGCGCTCGAGATCGAAAACGTCGCTCGTCTGCGCAAGCAAGAGCTGATGTTTGCCATCATGAAAAAGCGCGCCAAGGCTGGCGAACAGGTTTTTGGGGATGGCGTACTGGAAGTCCTGCCTGACGGCTTCGGGTTCTTAAGGGCGCCCGACGCAAGCTACATGGCGTCCACCGATGACATCTATCTCAGCCCCAGCCAAATCCGCCGCTTCAACCTCCACACGGGTGATGCCGTCGAAGGCGAAGTCAGGGTTCCCAAAGATGGTGAGCGCTATTTCGCCCTGGTGAAGGTCGATCGGGTCAATGATCTGCCCCCGGAAGACAGCAAGAACAAAATCATGTTCGAGAACTTGACGCCGGTGTTCCCCAAGGAACAGTTCAAGCTCGAGCGCGACATCAAGTCCGATGAAAACATCACATCGCGCATCATCGACCTGATCGCTCCCATCGGCAAAGGTCAGCGAGCCTTGCTGGTTGCCGCCCCAAAGAGCGGCAAAACGGTCATGATGCAGCAGATGGCACACGCCATCAAAACCAACTACCCCGAGGTTCACCTGATCGTGCTGCTCGTCGATGAGCGCCCCGAAGAAGTGACCGAAATGGCCCGAACCGTGCGCGGCGAAGTCGTCAGCTCCACCTTCGATGAGCCCGCACCGCGCCATGTTCAAGTCGCAGAAATGGTCATTGAGCGCGCCAAACGCCTGGTTGAGCTCAAAAAAGACGTCGTCATCTTGCTCGACTCCATCACCCGCTTGGCCCGCGCTTACAACAACGTACTGCCATCGTCTGGCAAGGTCTTGACCGGTGGGGTGGATGCCAATGCGCTGCAGCGCCCTAAGCGCTTCTTCGGCGCAGCTCGCAACATCGAAGAAGGCGGCTCACTGACCATCATCGGTACCGCGCTGATCGAAACCGGCAGCCGGATGGACGAAGTGATCTACGAAGAGTTCAAGGGCACCGGCAACTCCGAAATCCACCTCGACCGCCGGATGGCGGAAAAGCGTGTGTACCCCTCAATTTTGCTCAACAAGTCGGGCACCCGCCGCGAAGAGCTGTTGCTCAAGCCTGAAATCCTCCAGAAAACCTGGATTCTTCGCAAACTGCTCTACCCCATGGACGAAATCGATGCGATGGAGTTCATTCTCGACAAAATGAAATCCAGCAAGAGCAACCTCGATTTCTTCGACATGATGCGCCGCGGAGGCTGAAACCTACCGGTATAATCATTGGTTCTCTGCACAAGGCAAGTGCGCCGGGGCCTCGGCGTGGCTGCCATTGCGCTCATTACCGCGCAAAAATCAAATCAACACACGAAAGGCTCGTATGAAAGAAGGCATTCACCCCAATTACCGCGACGTTTGCTTCGTGGACCTGTCCAATGGTTTCAAGTTCGTGACCCGTTCTTGCGCCAACAGCAAGGAAACCATCAAGTTGGAAGACGGGCGTGAAATGCCCCTGTTCAAACTGGAATCCACCAGCGAGTCGCACCCCTTCTACACCGGAACCCAAAAGAGCATCGACTCCCTGGGTGGTCGCGTCGAGAAGTTCCGCAACAAGTTCGCCCACGTGGGCCTCAAGAAGTAAATACCCCCCAAGGGTATCAACCTTGCTTGAACTGATGTTCGGCGAGTTCTTAAACCTAAAAACTGCAGTGCTGCCAACTCGGGCACGTAGCGCTTTGACCCAAAAGGTGAT
>CANHBY010000244.1 GCA_947458895.1 Burkholderiales bacterium
CCTCTCCGCTGAGAGAGCTGGCGTACAAGTCTGCAAATTCAGCACGAGAAGATTTCGCACCATAGGTATTGGCATTGGCCACGTTATTGCCAGTGACATCCAGGCTCTTCGCAATCGAGTTCAAGCCAGACAGTCCTTGTTGGAAGCTCATGATGTACCTCTCTACCTTCGTTAGGGGTTAAAACAAAATCAGGGTGTGCAACGAATAAAAAGCAAGGTCTTCGACCTGAAAGCGGTCAACTGACACCGTCGGGTTCAACTAAAGGCTTTCACCGCGCTGTAAGGGACTGAGCCTGAGATGTCGAGCTCAAGGTTCAGGTTCTTTCCATCGGTATTAATCGAATTGACCCGGTCGCGCATCAGGGGCGATGCCTCCTTGCTCACGCCGCCAGTCGTTGAAATCACTTGAAAGCGCAAGGTGGCCGGGTCGATGCCAGCCTTTATTGCGGCGGTGGCATCCCACTCGAAGCTCTGAATGCCAGAGCTCTTGGCCCCCAGATCCATCGAGTCAAGTACCTGCCCCGAGACTGTGCTCACCTGCACTTTCACCGCGTTGGCAGGGCCATTGAGTTCGAAGCCACCCTGGGCCACATTGCCCTGCACGGCCAACCGATTGCCAGGAACCACGACATCGTGACCGACCAACGCAGCCCCTTGCATCACCTGCAACTGCATGAACTGCCCCGAGAGGCCCTGCAGCGACGTATTGACCTTTTCGATGCCATTGACCGTGTTGATCTGTGCCATCTGGCTGGTGACCTGAGCGTTGTCCATGGGGTTGAGTGGATCCTGGTTTTGCATTTGCGTCACCAGTAATTTAAGAAACCGATCCGACGACGTAGCAGCTTCCTCGGTGGGGCTGGCAGAAGCCGCCCTACCCCCCACCGTCATGTTGGCGGGCAAGCCTGCCAGTGGTGAGTTGATCGTTGAGGTCGTGGCCATGAATGTTTCTCCTACTGATTCGAAATCGGGGGGGCGGATTGATCAAGATCAGGAACCCATCTGCAGGGTCTTCATCAGCAAGGTCTTTGCTGTGTTCATGACCTCGACATTGTTTTGATAGGACCGGGAGGCAGAAATCATGTTGACCATTTCCTCAACTGGATTCACATTGCTGTAGGTCACGTAGCCCTGTTCATCAGCCTGCGCATGTTGGGGGTCGTAGTTGCGACGGCCTGGGGTCTGGTCTTCGGCAATGCCGGTCACCGAAACACCTGCGCCGGTTGATACGGACTCTCCCATTGCGCCCACGCTCGCAGGCCCCATCAGCTGGGTCTGGAACTGGACCTGGCGGGCCTTGTAGACCTTGCCATTCACATCGGCCACCGTGTCAGCATTGGCCAAGTTAGATGCCACCACGTTCAGCCGCTGGCTCTGTGCGCTGATCGCGCTACCTGACACGTTGAAAATATTTAGCATAGACATGATGTCATCCCCGTTTCAAGAAACCGCCGCGCTCATTGGCCTTTGATCGAATCAATCATCGTCTTCACATGCGAGTTGATGAATCGCAAAGTGGCTTCGTACTTGACAGAGTTGTCAGCCATGCTGGCGCGCTCACGGTCCATGTCGACCGAGTTGCCATCAGGGCTCAATTGGCTGGGTGTGGCGTAGCTCAAGTTACTGGCCACCAACTTGTCTTTAGAACTTCCACCGATGTGACCACTCGAACTCACCGTCATGCCAGAGGCTTGCTTCAACTCTCCAGCGGCCTGCTTCAAGGCCTGAGAAAAATTGATGTCTCGGGCCAAAAACCCCGGCGTATCGGCATTGGCAATGTTGCTGGCCAAGAGCTTTTGCCGCTCTGAGCGGAGTGTCAGGGCTTGCCCCTGAAATTCGATTCCTTGCGTCAACTTGTTCAACATCTTGTGTTTCCCAGGACTTTCATCCCAGACCCCCTTCAAAAACTTTTGGAAGTGATGTCCCATTGTGTGAACTCGCTCGCCAAACATGAGCCGGAATAACAAGACAATCGCAGCTCAATTTCTCATTCGTGTGACCCTTTACACGCCTACAGTTCAACCTCAGGCATGGTGAGGGAGATTCAGACATGAGCAATCAGGCCGTCGCGATCCATCGCAGCCCTGGCAATACGCCGGGTTGGTTCGTGATCGCCTGCGCCGTCGCCGCTTTGATGCTTGCGTTCCCGCAAGGGGCGCAAGCGGTGCCACTGGAACCCGCACTTGCAAACCACATTCATCAATTCACCCTGGAAGCGATTCAGGCCCAGCCAATTGGCCAAGCTGCCACAGCAGGCTCCGCTGCCCCCCTGATAGCCATTGAAGTCGGCCAGCCTGACTCAAGGCTGCAGTTGGCACAGTGCGCCAAAGCAGTGCCCTACGTTCCCTCAGGAATTCGCCTGGGTGGCGCCACCCGCATCGGACTGAAATGCGTGCGGGGCCCCACCGCCTGGAACATCACGGTGCCTGTAGTGATACGCATTTTTGGTCGTGGCCTGGTTGCGCTGTCCAATATCCCGGCCGGGGCCACCCTGAAATCTCAAGACTTGACTGTGGGCGATGTGGATCTGGTGGCGGACACATCTGCCGCACTGAGTGAGCCGCAAGCCATTGAGGGCCGCACACTGGTGCGGCCGCTGAATGTGGGGCAAAGCCTGCGGCTGTCTCATCTGAAGCCCAGGCAATGGTTTGCGCCAGGCGACACCGTGAAATTGGTGTCCTCTGGAAGTGGCTTTCAGATCGCCAGCCAGGGGCAGGCGCTCACGCCGGGCATTGATGGCCAGCCAGTGCGCGTGCGAACCGAAGCCGGCAAAATTCTCAGCGGCACCGCAATCGGCGATCGCTTGGTAGCTTTAAATATGTAGGACAACGCCTCGCTGCGTTGCCACAATGGTCTACAAGGGAGCAAGAACCTGTGACAAATGACACATCAGCATGCGAGTCGACACTGACCAAATACCTAAAGTTGCACTTTGGGCGGTCGATAACCTGTTTATGTTGAGTGAGATTCCTCATTCCACCTGGAGAGCAACATGAAAATCGGACCCAATGGTGAATCGCCCCTTTCGGGCACCAGTGGCCCTGGAAGTACCGGCAGTACTGCACGCGCCACCCCGGCTGAAACCGGCAAGGCGCAAGGTAGCCCCGCCGCGCAAGTGATCACAGGCGAGGCCAGTGCAACGGTCGCCCTGTCGAGCACCGCATCGACCCTCATGGCAGGCCTGACCGAATCGAACGCCGACTTTGACGCCGACAAGGTCACTCGCATCGCGCGCTCGCTGTCAGACGGTAGCTATCAGGTCAATGCGGAGGTGATCGCAGACAAGCTGATCGCCAATGCCAAAGAGCTGCTAACCAACGCTCAGCAATAGTCCCCCAAGCAGTACCCCTGCGCAAGGCCCTTCGCCCTTCGTTTCATGTGAGCGCGAATCATGAAGTTGTCAACGCCCTCTCTCACTCCTCCTGCAGTGCCAGACGCCGTACTGGAGGAGTCCCTATGCCTTGTCGAAGGTGAGCTCTC
>CANHBY010000245.1 GCA_947458895.1 Burkholderiales bacterium
ACTTGGCACATCTGCGCAACATGACCGCCGCCACCGAAATGGGCGCCGTGATCTTCCCCCCCTTGCCAGCGTTCTATCACAAGCCTCAAAGCGTGGACGACCTGGTCAACGATACCGTCGAGCGGGTGCTTGCGTTGCTCGGTGTGGCCGAGGCCCATCCTCAGTCCTGGAACGGGCTGTAATCTGGCACACTCAAGCTGACCTGGCCTTATAGCCCCAGTTTCTTTGGGCGCCAAACACCAAATTCGGATATTCAGCGCGGCCTCTGCTGCCGTTGTAGCGGCCAAGTGTCATGAACAGATCGCCGCGCTCGCGATCCAGGTAATGGCGCAAGATGACGCAGCCAAAGCGCAAATTGGTCTGCATGTGAAACAAACGCCCCGGATCACCATCGCCAATCAGGCGCACCCAAAAAGGCATCACCTGCATGTACCCACGTGCTCCCGCGCTGCTGACGGCGTACTTGCGAAAGCCGCTCTCAACCTGAATTAGGCCAAGCACCAGGGAAGTGTCGAGACCCGCGCGCTTGCTCTCGTACCACACGGCCTCCAAGAACTCGACCCGGGTCGTGTGGTCTGAATAGCGCTTTTGAAGACGTTCACTCATGTCGCCAAGCCAATGAAGGTAGGCGATGCGGTCCTCAATGCCATCGAACGTTGGTTTCGGAGGTGCCGCATTGGCAATGGCCGACGAGAGTGCCGAGCGCACCGAGTCGGCCAAGGGCTCCTCAGCCTGCCCACGTGCTTGGGCAGCAAAGACGGGGCAATTCCAACCCAGGCCAGTGGTGGCTACACCCAGCAACCACTGCCGCCTCAAACGACTAAATTCAGCCCGCAATCTCCAAGACTCCATCATCAATTCGCTGCAAGAGCTCCGTGCTGGAAAGCGAAGTGGGCTCACGATCCCGGCGGCCCTGATACTCCAGGCGACCCTCCTTAAGCCCTCGGTCAGAAATTACCACTCGGTGAGGCACGCCCACCAACTCCCAATCGGCAAACATGGCACCCGGACGCTCACCACGGTCGTCGAGCAACACATCGATACCCCTCTCTTTGAGCGAAACATAGAGCGACTCTGCCGCCTCGCGGACAGCCTCTGATCGGTCCATCCCAATGGGGCACACCACCAAAGAGAACGGCGCCATGGCTGCCGGCCAAATGATGCCGCGATCATCGTGGTTTTGCTCAATGGCAGCACCCACGATACGGGTCACGCCGATTCCGTAGCAGCCCATCTCAAAAAACTTCGAGCGGCCCGTCTCGTCCAGGAAGGTCGCGTTCATCGCCTGGCTGTACTTGGTGCCCAAATAAAACACATGCCCCACTTCAATGCCACGCTGAATGGCCAGGGTGCCCTGACCGTCTGGTGAGGGGTCGCCCTCCACCACATCGCGAATATCAGCCACTTGATCGGGTTCGGGCAAATCACGTCCCCAATTGACGCCGGTGAAGTGGAGTCCAGACTCGTTGGCCCCACAGACAAAGTCGCTCATCACCGCCACGGTTCGATCAGCCACCACTTTCAATGGGCGTTTGAGCTCAATCGGGCCCAGGTAACCCGGCGGGCAGCCAAAGTGGTCGACGATCTCAGTGGCTGTGGCGAAGCGGAACCCACCTTTGAGGCCGGGCACCTTCCCGGCCTTGACCTCATTGAGGTTGTGATCGCCACGAACCAAAAGCAACCAAATTTCGGTAGCAACCACCTTGCCTTCGGCATTCACTTCATCAGCGGCCAGCACCAATGATTTGACCGTCTGGCTCAACGGCAAGCCCAACAACGCAGCCACATCTTCACAGGTGCTTTTGCCAGGCGTTGGGGTCTTGCTCAAGGGCATCGTCGGCGCCGCACGGTGGGCGATCAAGGGCAAGGCCTCAGCAAGCTCAATGTTGGCGGCATAACTGGACTCAGGGCAATAAACAATGGCGTCCTCCCCCGTATCGGCAATAACCTGAAACTCATGCGAGCGGTCCCCACCAATCGCACCCGTGTCAGCCGCAACCGCTCTGAAATGCAAGCCAAGTCGATCGAAAATACGCACATAAGCGGCATACATCTTCTCGTAGCTCTGGCCAGCCGCTTCGGCATCTCGGTCAAACGAATAGGCATCTTTCATGGTGAACTCTCGGCCCCGCATCACACCAAAGCGGGGGCGGCGCTCATCCCGGAACTTCGTCTGGATGTGATAGAAGTTTTTGGGTAAAGCACGGTAGCTCTTGAGCTCCTGGCGCGCAATGTCCGTCACGACTTCTTCGCTCGTTGGCTGAATGATGAAGTCTCGGTCATGGCGGTCCTTCACACGAAGCAATTCCGGACCCATTTTGTCAAACCGGCCGGTCTCTTGCCAGAGCTCAGCGGGCTGCACCAGAGGCATCAACAACTCAATTGCGCCAGCGCTGTTCATTTCTTCACGAATGATCGCTTCCACCTTGCGAATCACACGCAAGCCCATGGGCATGTAGTTGTAAATACCGGCGCCCAGGCGTTTGATCAACCCGGCACGCATCATGAGCTTGTGACTGACCACTTCCGCATCTGCGGGAGCTTCCTTGAGAGTAGAGATGAAGAATTGGCTTGCTTTCATGGAGGCCGATGTGTGGAAGATTCGATGAGACGAAGAAAATGGCCCCTGAGGGCCACGAGAGTGATAGATCGGATCGAGCAGGTGCAATAATTAAACCAATTCGATATTTGGGGTTGATTATGCTCGACCGTGACGGGTTCAGGCCCAACGTCGGGATCATCTTGCTGAACCAAAAAAACCAAGTTTTTTGGGGCAAACGCCTACGCACCCATTCGTGGCAGTTTCCACAAGGGGGCATCAAGCACGGTGAGACTCCCGAGCAGGCCATGTTTCGCGAGCTGCATGAAGAGGTTGGTCTGTCCTCTGAGGCTGTTCGCGTCATTGCGCGAACGCGTGATTGGTTGCGCTATGAAGTTCCGGATCACTTCATCCGGCGCGAAGCGCGGGGTCATTACCGCGGGCAAAAACAAATCTGGTTTCTTCTGCAGCTGATCGGTCGCGACAGCGACATGAACCTGCGCGCCACCGACCACCCTGAGTTCGACGCTTGGCGCTGGAACGACTACTGGGTCCCGTTGGACGCCGTGATCGAGTTCAAGCGCAACGTCTATGAAGTGGCGCTCACGGAATTGGCCCGGTTCATTCCCAAAAATGGGGTGTCAAACCGATACCTGCGCGGCGGGGCCGGGAGGCCTCACTCAACCAGAAGCCAAGAGCCAGATCCCGAACCAGATGCCAATGTCGAGTCAGGCCCCACCAGGTCTGATTAACGCTGTGTAGCGTGGCCAAACCACCTACACAGCGCTCACTGTCTAGTGTCGTGTCAGGGCTGAAATGTCGCTTGCTCGCTGGCCCTCAAACCCGATGGCGTCGTTGCTTCTCGTCGTCATAGCCCACGCTATGACTCCTCGTTGCGCCTAGCCAGCGGGCTTGATG
>CANHBY010000246.1 GCA_947458895.1 Burkholderiales bacterium
CCAGCAAGAAGCCACGCGCTTGCATATCACCCGCAGCCCAGGCCAGATCGCCAACGCGCTGGAAGCCGAACATGGAGTAATACACATAGAACGGCACCATGATGCGGTTGTTGGTGCTGTAAGACGTGGCAGCAGCGATCCAGCTGCTCATGCCGCCAGGTTCGTTGATGCCCTCTTGCAGAATCTGGCCCGCTTTGTCTTCGCGGTAATACATCACCTGGTCTTTGTCGACTGGGGTGTAGTTTTGGCCTGCAGGGTTATAAATGCCGATTTGGCGGAAGAGGCCCTCCATACCGAAGGTCCGGGCTTCGTCCACCAAGATGGGCACAGAGCGTGGGCCGAGGTCTTTGTCGCGCAGCAACTGGGTCAGGAAACGCACATAAGCCTGCGTGGTCGAAATTTCGCGACCCTCTGCCGTGGCTTCCAGAACGGCCTTGAAGGTGTCGAGCGGCGGCACGACGAGCTTCTCATCAGCCTTGGTGCGGCGATGGGGCAAATAGCCACCCAAAGCCTTGCGGCGATCGTGCAGGTAGCGCATCTCGGGGGTGTCATCGGCCGGCTTATAAAACGGCATGCCCTTGTCGATTTGCTCGTCCGAGACAGGAATGTTGAAGCGGTCGCGGAAATCTTTGATGTCGTCGTCGGTCAGCTTCTTGGTCTGGTGAGCCGTGTTCTTGGCCTCGCCACTCTTGCCCATGCCAAAGCCCTTGACCGTCTTGATCAACAACACGGTCGGCTGGCCCTTGTGATTCACGGCGCGGTGGTAAGCGGCGTACACCTTTTGGGGGTCGTGACCGCCACGGTTCAAACGCCAGATGTCGTCGTCGCTCATCTTGGCCACCATCTCGAGCAGCTTGGGATGCTTGCCAAAGAAATGCTTGCGAACGAAAGCGCCATCGTTGGCCTTCATGGCCTGGTAGTCGCCGTCGACCGTCTCCATCATGACCTTGCGCAGGATCTCGTCCTTGTCGCGGGCCAGCAGGGGGTCCCAGTAGCCGCCCCACAGCAGCTTGATGACATTCCACCCAGAGCCACGGAACTCACCCTCGAGCTCTTGAATGATCTTGCCGTTGCCACGCACTGGGCCGTCCAAGCGCTGCAGGTTGCAGTTGACAACGAAAATCAGGTTGTCGAGATTTTCGCGCGCCGCCAAACTGATCGCACCCAGTGATTCGGGCTCGTCCATTTCGCCGTCGCCGCAGAACACCCACACCTTGCGGTTTTCGGTGTTGGCAATGCCCCGCGCATGCAGATACTTCAGGAAACGTGCTTGGTAGATCGCCATCAAGGGCCCCAAGCCCATCGAGACGGTAGGGAACTGCCAGAACTCGGGCATCAGCTTGGGGTGGGGGTAGCTGGAAATGCCCTTGCCATCGACCTCTTGCCGGAAGTTGAGCAGTTGGTCTTCAGAGATCCGGCCTTCAAGGAAAGCACGCGCATAAATGCCAGGGGAAGAATGCCCCTGGATGTACAACAAGTCGCCGCCGTGATTGCCACCCTTGTCGGTGTTGTCGGCATGCCAAAAGTGGTTAAAACCTGCGCCAAACATCGTGGCCAGCGAGGCAAAGCTGGAGATATGGCCGCCCAAATCGCCCCCATCGGCTGGGTTGAGCCGGTTGGCCTTGACCACCGTCGCCATGGCGTTCCAGCGCATGTAAGCGCGCAGACGCTCTTCGATCTCGAGGTTGCCGGGGCAGCGCTCTTCTTGATCGGCCGGAATCGTGTTCACGTAGGCCGTGTTGGCAGAGAAAGGATGATCAACGCCCGCTTGGCGAGCGTGGTCGATCAGTTGCTCCAGCAGAAAGTGAGCGCGGTCTCCGCCTTCAGCGGAAATCACCGCAGACAAAGCATCTAACCACTCGCGGGTTTCTTGTGAATCGCTGTCGTTCGCAGCGGCCCCGATAAACGACTCAGGCATGGCGGACATGTTGTCTCCTTTGTAGTGTTTTAAAAACGGCTCCGCAGTGTCGCACAAGCTTTGGGTTTTTCAAATAGCGCCATTCGTTTTCACATTAAGAAATACAGAAAATAGCGCCGAGGCTCAATAATCGGCAACATGGCTAACATTCCCTCTTCCTCATTACCCCCCACCCCAACCGCATGGTTCCGGCGCCACTTCGGGCAATGGTGGGGCGAGAAATCTGCCGAACAGCAAGACAGGTTCGCGACCCTGGGCCCATTGGTCTCGGTCCTGCTCTTCCTGGTGGCCATCGTTTTGTCCTTTTGGTATTTGCGCAATGAAGAGTTCGAGCGTGAACAAGAGTCGGTTAAACGCGACACCGAAATTGCCCAACAGCAAATCCGTTTACGGCTAATCGAGAACCAAGAACAACTGGTGCGCATCGCGCGTGAGGTCGCCACGCGTTCCATGAGCCCCGCCGACTTCACGGCGCAAGTCAGCAACTTCAGTCGGGACCGCCCCGAGATCACCCAGCTGCTTTGGCTCAACAACCGCCGTATGGCTCGGGCAGCCTTGACCTCCAATGCATTTCCAAAAGACGAATCGCCCAACAACCCCTCCATTCCCAGAGAAGATCAGGCGAGCGCCGCCGAGTCTGCCTTTCAAGCCGCCAAAGTGCTTCGGCAACCGGTCTACTCCAACCAATTCACCAATGAGCAAGGTCAGCCGGTCATTCAGATCCATGTACCCCTCTTGGAGCGCAATGCCTTTGCGGGTGTGGTCGTAGCCGAGTATTCGCTCGAGAGCTTGATACGCTACTTCGTCCCTGCGGAAGTCGCCAACCGGCACGGCATTTCACTGCTGGAAAACGCCGACGAGGTGCTGACCAGCACCGTACCCATCAAGCCAGGAGGGCGCTTGCCTCCGGCTTCCATCACCTATGAAGTGCAGCTGGCACCCGCCAACAACGGGCTAACGCTGCGCGGACAAGGGTACCGAACCTCCATCGGGCTCACCAGCCAAACCCTGTTTTGGATGGTGGTGGCGCTCTCCGCCCTTACGGTGTGGATGCTGCTGGGAACCTGGCGGCATATGCGTCGGCGGCTGCAAATGCAAACGGCACTGGTCAATGAGGCCAACTTCAGGCGAGCGATGGAAAACTCCATGCTCACCGGCATGCGCGCCATGGACATGGAAGGGCGCATCACCTATGTCAACCCTGCGTTTTGCGCCATGACAGGCTTTTCCGAAGACAGCCTCCTCGGCAAAAGCCCACCCTACCCCCACTGGCCGCCAGACCACATCGAAGAAAACATCCGCATTCTCGAGGAGGAACTGCAAGGGCGCAGCCCGCACGGAGGCATTGAGGTCAAGGTCATGCGCAAAGACGGCAGCCTCTTCGATGCACGGATGTACATGTCGCCACTCATCGACCCCAAAGGCCAGCAGACCGGCTGGATGACCTCCATGACCAACATCACCGAAGCCAAGCGGATTCGCGATCAGCTCACAGCCTCCCATGAGCGATTCACTACCGTTCTAGAAGGTCTGGATGCG
>CANHBY010000247.1 GCA_947458895.1 Burkholderiales bacterium
AACGCCGAACGCTGCTTCTGCGCATGCTGAATGACCCGCGGCCTCTGCGGGTGCATGGCGCTCATTACAGCGAGCACACCCTCAGCGAGCTCAGCATCTTCGAAATGGCCAGGGCATTGAGGCAGCGCTTTGGTCACCACGCGATTCGTCACTACATCATCTCGCACACTGAAGACGTCAGTGACCTGCTGGAAGTGCTGCTGTTGATGAAGGAAACCGCGCTGATTCAAGGCAGCCTCGGCAGCGACGCCATGAGTCAACTGATCGTGGTGCCCCTGTTCGAAACCATAGGCGACTTACAACGCGCCGAGTCGATCATGCGGGCCTTCTATGACTTGCCTGGTATCGCCGCCATGGTGCAACGCTCAGGGGCCGAGCAAGACATCATGCTGGGCTACAGCGACAGCAACAAAGACGGCGGCACCTTCACCAGCCACTGGGAGCTTTACCGGGCTGAAGTGGCCCTGGCCGATTTATTTGCACAGCTGCGACAGAGCTGGGGCGTGAAGCTGCGCATGTTCCATGGCCGCGGCGGCACGGTGGGCCGAGGCGGTGGCCCGAGCTACCAGGCCATCTTGGCCCAGCCCCCAGGCACGGTCAATGGGCAAATCAGGCTGACCGAGCAAGGCGAGGTCATTGCTTCCAAATACGCTCACCCTGAAATTGGCCGGCGCAACCTGGAAACGCTGGTGGCCGCAACGCTGGAAGCCACCCTGTTGGGGCAGGGTCGCCCGAAAGTCAGCAAGGCTTTCATGGAAGCCGCAAGCAGCATCAGCGCTGCCAGCTTTGCCGCCTACCGAAAGCTGGTTTACCAAACCCCAGGCTTCACCGATTACTTCTTCAGCGCCACACCCATCCGTGAATCGCCGAGCTCAACATTGGCTCGCGCCCTGCCTCACGCAAGCCCAGCCGCGCCATCGAAGACCTGCGCGCCATTCCCTGGGGCTTCAGCTGGGGCCAATGCCGCGTGGGGTTGCCAGGCTGGTGCGGTTTTGGTTCGGCCATTGCCCACTACCTGTCTGAGGACGCCACGCTGCGAAGTGAAAGGCTCAAGCTGCTGCAGCGCATGCACAAGCAGTGGCCGTTTTTTCGGACCCTGCTGTCGAACCTTGACATGGTGCTGTCCAAAACGGATCTCGGCATCGCGGCGCGCTATGTCGAATTAGTCGAGGACAAACGCCTGGGCCGACGAATTTTCGCTCTGATCGAGGCCGAATGGCAGCGAACCCAGGAGGCCCTTTTGCTGATCACTGGGGAAACAGATCGCCTGGCCGCCAACCCGGCCCTCGCGCGCTCGATTGAGCACCGCTTCCCCTACCTCGACCCCCTTAATCACCTGCAGGTCGAGCTGATGCGCCGTTACCGCCTGGCGGCCACCCAGAGCACGCCCAATGATGAGGGGCTGGAACGAGTCAAGCGTGGCATCCACCTGTCGATCAATGGCTTGGCAGCGGGGCTTCGAAACACGGGTTGAACCGAGGTTCAGATGAAGCGCTTCAGTCGCGAGCTGCCTGCCGAAGCGTTTCCACCACCGGGCGCCGCAACACTTCCCTCAAGCCCCACCAGCCTGCCGACAGAGCGAGCAGTGCGCCGGCCGCAGCGCCAATGAGGGGCGTGGCAAGCGAGGGCTGCCAGGTGAAATCGAAGACGTAGCGCGCCAGGCCCCAGCCCACGGCCATGGCCGCTGCCGAGGCCAAACCACCCGCCAGGGCCCCTACGCCCAACAGCTCAGCGCGCTGCACCTGGGCCAGCAAGCGGCTGCTGGCACCCAAGGCACGCATGACTGCAAACTCACGAGCGCGGGCTTCGCGGGTGGCCGTGACTGCGGCAAACAACACCACCAGACCCGTGGCCAAGGTAAAGCCAAACAAGAACTCCACCGCACGAATCACCTTGTCCAGCACCGATTGGATCTGCGCAACCGAGGCTGACACATCCACATTGGTGATGTTGGGAAAGGCGCGGCTGAGGGCGTTGTCAAAGCCAGGCACCTGAGGGGCGCGAAAAGCGGCAATGTAAGTGGGTGCGGCTTCAGGCCAGGTTGAGACAGGAAGCACCACAAAAAAATTCACCCTCATCGAGCCCCAGTCCACCTTGCGCAAGCTGGTGATCTTGCCCTCAATCGCCTGCGAGGCCATGTCAAAGCGCAGCACATCGCCCACATGCAGCCCCAAGGTTGTGGCCAATCCCTCCTCCACACTCAAGGCCCCAGGCTCCTCGGGCACCCATTGGCCGGCGACAACCTGGTTGCCGGTAGGCAGCTGCGCGGTCTGGCTCACATTGAACTCACGCTCAACCAGGCTCCTGGCTCGCTCCGCTTTGAATTGCTCAGCATTCACCGCCTTGCCATTGATCGACACCAAGCGAGCCCTGACCATTGGGTACCAGTCAAACGTCGACACACCAGCTTGGCTCAAATGGGCGCGAAAGGCGTCGGCCTGGTCCGGTTGAATGTTGATCACGAAGCGGTTGGGCGCATCGGCTGGCGTGGCTTGTCGCCAGCTGTCGATCAAATCGGTTCGCAACAACACCAACAAGGCCAAGGCCAACAGGCCCACGCTCATGGCACAAATTTGCAGCACTGCGTAGGCCGGTCGCGCGGCGATTTGGCGCGTGGCCAAAACCAGCCAACGCGGTGCGCCTGAGTCAGGCACCGCACGGCGCAACAGCACCACACCCAGCCAACCCAACAGGCCAAACATCAGAAAGGCGGCCGCAAAACCACCCACCGCAATCAGCGCCAATTTGGCGTCACTGGCCACCCCCCACAACAGAGCCACAAAGCCAAACAGGCCGGCCAGCAACACCGACAGGGACGCCGGCTTGAGCCCCCCCACATCACGGCGAATCACGCGCAGCGGCGGCACGCTGGCCAATTGCAACACCGGTGGCAGCCCAAAGCCCACCAACAGCGTCAAGCCCACACCCAGGCCAAACAAGGACGGCCACACGCTGACCGGAGGCAATTCAGTGCTCAACAACCCCGCCAGCAACATCACGAACACATGATGAATGAGAAAGCCCAGCAACAGCCCCAGCAGGCTGGCCACACCACCGGCCAGACCGAACTCCATCGCGTATTGGGCGGCAATACGCCGCTGAGGCTGGCCCAACACGCGCAGCATGGCGCAGTCATCCAGATGCCTGATCGCGAAATCACGCGAGGCAATGGCCACCGCCACCGCAGAGAGCAAAGCCGCCAACAGCGCCACCAGATTCAAGAACTTGGTGGCCCGGTCCAGGGCCTGCTGCATCTCGGGTCGGCCTGTATCAAAGGCCTCGATCTGCACATTGCGCAACTGGCGTTTATCCACCTCAGCCGTGGCCCAAGCCTGAAATTTCTTGACCACATCATCGTCGCGTGTGGATGAGGCCACCGCCAAGCGGTAGCGCACACGGCTGGCCGGCTGGATCAGCTGGGTGGCCGGCAGATCAGCCTG
>CANHBY010000248.1 GCA_947458895.1 Burkholderiales bacterium
CCAATGGGCAGCGGCCCGTGAGGCATTGGCACCAGCTCAAAGCAAACTGATGCTTGACGCGCGCCTGGGTGCGCTGGCCCATTGGCTGCAAGCCGGCGAGAGAAAGGCCCCTCGCAGCGGCGCTGCGTTGCAAGCCGCCATCGAATCCAACAAGCGAGACTTCGAAGCCCGATTCGAGCTGGCCCAACTGCATTTCGCTGCGCAGCGCTTTACACAGGCGATGGACGAGCTGCTGGAAATCGTGATGCGGGACAAGGCCTGGAATGGCGAGATCGCTCGAAAAACCTACATCGCCATCCTGGAGCTGATGAGCAAGCCGGCGCCGAAGGCCAAGGCTGACGCCCCCAAAGGCACCCTGGAGCTGGCAGGCCATGTGACGACCGCCTCGGTGGATCCGGTGGTCGACAGCTATAGGCGCAAACTGAGCATGGCCTTGTTTTGAGGCCAGTTGTGGGGGCTGCCTTGAGCGCAAGGCCTCCGCTGTCACGACTCAATCAGCGTCGCGTGACTGATCCTGGCGCTCGTCTTGAGCATCTTTTTTGGCCCGGCGTTTGTGACGACGACGAGACTTGATGTAGCGAGCGACTCGCATGTCGAACTCGATGGGATAGCTCCAAAAGGGGTAGAGGTTTCGCAGGCTGATCTGGGCGGTCTGTGCCGTTCCGGCCAGATCGTCATCGCCGTCAAAAAGGGGGTCTCGAGCGGGTCGCCTGCGCAGCCTGGCGAGGATCAACATCTCGGCGACCATCTGGCCCGCCAGTGATCTGCTTGCCGCCAGCTCCTGCTCATGCCTTGTGGGCGGGGCGCCTGCCAGGGGTATCAGGACGGCATCGGGGGTCACTTTGTCATCGGAGGCAATGCTCTGTCGCCCACCGATCGCGACGGACTCAGCCCTCCCCACGAGCCGCACCTCGTGGGGTTTTGCCCCCCCGGGGTCACCAGGAGGAGTCTTTAAGTCCCATCGGACTTTGGGATCGACCAATGCACTGGGGCCAAGAGCAAGCGAAGGAAACTCTACAGACCCGATGGCCAATTCACGCAAGCCATTCCCAACGGTTTGCCCCGGCTGAGGCGCAAGTGACAACTCGAGGCTCCTGCCGCCGTCATTGGGGCGCCACCTAATCACCGCTGGCGACCGCTCCACTTGATCACCACCCGCCCCCACAAGAGGCAATCCAATCGGCCGGCCTGCTGCCTCGCCAGATCCAGCCTCGCCAGATCTTTTCCCCGCCCCCGCATTGTTGAAACCCTTCTCCTCCAAATTGGGTGCCGAGGGAACACCGAATGCAGAATTCGGGGGCATGGATATTCCCTGGGGCTGAGGGGCTTTATCGCCGAGGCTACGACCTAATGACTGACTTGGCTGACTTGGCTGGGTCTGGGTGGGCAGGCCCGCAACGCTTGGCCCCTCGGGTGTACCCACGGTCTTGCCGTCCTGCAAAACCGGTGGTTGACCGCCTTCCAGGGTGGCTAAGCGGGTAATAACCTGCTCTGCGGCAGCCCTCGGTAGCTGATCGGGGGAGGGGATCAATTTCTCGAGAGTCAAGCCAACGTAGCGAGTTGCCACCTGGGGATCCACTTGGCCAACGCCTGAATTGACCTTGGCATCAGGCTCGGCTGGCGCCAACTGCTGCTGGCGGTCACTGTAAATTTCCATGTCGCTCCCCAGGTCATACGCTGAAACAAATGCCCTTCATCGATACATGCGCAAGATGCGCTCTAATTTCAAGGTACTCCCGACAAAATACCAAAGCACCGATTTTGGATCGTTGCATCAGTTTGGGCGTTGAACGCGTTCTTTTACTGTCGGCATGGTGCGCATACCAACGTCATCAATCACAAACCTTCGTCTACTGCGGTGTTCGTGCTAGGGAGCCTCTGCAAAGTGAGTCCCGCGCTGCAACGCATTGAACAAACTGCTCGGTTGATTACAGGCTACACAGAGCAGCACTGGGACACGCTACCCAATGCGTCAAGCATGTGCTCGAGAATTTGCGTGTGGAGGCATCCGTTCTGCTGAGCCTGCTGATGGTGGAATGCTGCCAAGGCTGGGTCTCCCAGCAATGCGAACAACTGAGCCAATCGACCATGAGCAATGGCCAAATCATCGGCCTGTTGAGCCCAGGGAAGCGCATCCACTGCAGCTTGGAGATAGTGCAACTGGAGCGCCTGCTGCCCCATGTGGTGGCAGCACCAAGCCATGTCAGCCAGGATCAAGGGGCGCAGCGCGCGCAGGCCCTGGGCATCGGCCTTGGGCGCATGGGTCTCGTAGAGAGCCATGGCCTGCGCAAAGTGGCCAAGAACCGAGTGGGCCAAGGCACTGGCGACCTGAATAGAGGCCGGCAAGGCCAGCACACCACGCCAAGCATCAAGCTGGTGAGTGGCCTGGGCCAAGGTCAGCGCGTGGCGCGCCTCGGCCTCTGCCTCGGCATGCCCCCCCCGCACCGCAGCCTGCATGGCATGCAAGCTGCGATGCCACGCCATGTTGTGATTCAGGGAGCTGAGGGTCAGAAAATCTTCTTGTGCCAGAGCATGGCGCCGGGCCTCGACGTACCAGGGCTGGGCCAAGCCAGGCTGCTGGGCCAGATGGTAGGCCTCGGCCATGACCAAGCAAGCGCGCCCCAGAGCCGCATGATGGTTGGGGTCCGACAGGTCCAGCGCCTCGCGCAGGTGAGCCGCCATGGCTGGCATATCAAGGCACACATAGTCCAGGTGAGCTAGCCAGGCCACGCTGAGCGCCTGCAGCTCCACCAAACCCGCAGCCTTGCTCAAGGCGTAGGCGCGGTGCACCTTGTCTCGAGCCTTAGGCGACAGGTCACTGTAGTAGGCCAACCAGGCTTCTGCCAGGTACAGACGGGCAAAAATTTCAGGGTCTGGCCGACGGTCAAATTCGATGCGAAGCCAAGCCACCTCATGGCGTGCTTCATCGGCGTAGCCATAACGGGCCAACACCCCGGCACGCTCGGCCCTCAGCACCGCCCGGGCAACGGGCTGACTGGCGCCCTCAATCTGGCGGTTCAATGGGGCCAAGAGGCCAACGGCGGGCGCCTCCATGGTCATCGGGTGAGCCGCTCCAGGGCTTCGCGGTATTTGGCGGCCGTGTGCTCAATGACCTCCGAGGGCAAGGCGGGTGCGGGCGCTTGTTTGTTCCAGGGCGCACCATCCACACGGGCCGCTTCAAGCCAATCGCGAACAAATTGCTTGTCAAAGCTGGGGGGGTTGCGGCCGGCCTCGAAGGCTTCCTGGTAGCCTTCAACAGGCCAGAACCGGGATGAATCGGGCGTGAGCACTTCGTCCATGAGGGTCAATGTGCCATGGGCATCGAGGCCAAATTCAAATTTGGTGTCGGCAATGATGATGCCCTTGGCCAACGCAATTTCAGCGGCGGTGCGATACAGGGTGATCGAGAGGTCGCGCACTTGCTGAGCCAGGG
>CANHBY010000249.1 GCA_947458895.1 Burkholderiales bacterium
CCTGATGCGAAAAGTTGATGGCCTGTTCCTCCCCACTGAACCCGCCTCCCTCGGAGAAGCGTAACCATGACACGTGCGACTCAATTTCTAGGCTCTTCCCGCTTCACGACTCGCGCCACTGCCCTGAGCGTACTGGCAGTGTCTCTGAGCTTGGCCACCCTCTGCGCTCACGCGGTCAATTATCCCGTGACCCCCCAACAACGCAGCACCGCCCAAAAGGTCTCTGAGGCGGGCGTGCCCCTCTCCGAACTTGCTCCAAATGCGCCCGACTCATATCGCGTCAAGCGGGGCGACACCCTCTGGGACATCTCCAAGCTGTTCCTCAAGAGCCCCTGGCGCTGGCCCGAGCTGTGGGGCATGAACCTGGAGCAAATCCGCAACCCCCACCTCATTTTCCCGGGCCAAATGCTCTTCCTGGAAAAATCCAATGGCCGCGCCCGCTTGCGCGTCGGCACGCCTGTAGGTGACAAGGGCATTGAAAAGCTCTCTCCCAAAGTCCGAACCGAGGCGATTGGCAAAGACGCCATCCCGACCATCTCCCGGGTGGCGATCGAGCCCTTCCTGAACGAGTCCATCGTTTTACAGACCAACGAATTTGACAAACAGCCTCGAATCGTAGCTGCCCAGGAAAATCGAGTTCTCCTGACCCGCGGCGATTTGGCCTATGTGCGGGGCGATATCGACCCCCAGACCCCCAAATACCGCATTTTTCGAGAGCCCAAGCCCCTCACAGACCCCACTACCAACGAAGTCCTGGGGTTTGAGGCGGCCTATGTGGGTAGCGCCGAGTTCGTGCGCGCCGGAGAGTCGCGGGTCACTGCTGAAGGCAAACCCGAAATCGTTCCCTCCACTTTCTCCATTGGATCCGTCCGGCAAGAGGTTCGCATCGGTGACCGTTTGGCCCCCCCCATCGCGCCCGACACTGAGAATTTTGTCCCCCGCCCACCCGAAAATCCCCTGAGTGGTCAGGTTGTGTCCGTATATGGTGAGGCCATTTATGCAGGCCAGAACCAGATCATTGCACTGAGCCGCGGCGCTCGCGATGGCCTGGAGCGAGGCCATGTGCTGGCCCTGTGGCGCGGCGGCAGAACCATGCAGGACCGAACCGACCCCAACAATGCAACCCTGAAGCTCCCCGAAGAGCAAAATGGGAATGTGCTGGTTTTCCGAGTGTTCGATCGCATCTCTTACGGTTTGATCTTGTCCTCGACCGACTCCGTGAAACGCGGCGATCGGTTCTCTCAACCTTGAGGTCGATTCGGCGCAGCTGTGATCGAACGCGATGAGCTTGCCGCTTGGCTGCGGCTGTTAGAAACGCCTGGGGTGGGCCGCGAATCAGTCCGCAAATTGCTGGCGGTGTTCGGCTCTGCCCCTGCTGTCTTTGAAGCCCCTGTTCGTCATTGGCGAGATGCCATCAAAGCGCCTGTTGCACAGGCCCTGAGCAAGCCCCCAGATGATCTGCCCCAGTTAATCTCCACAACCTGGAGCTGGTTGCAACAATCTGCCAGCCCAACGCGCGCTGTGGTCTGCCTGGGCGACCCAGCCTATCCCGCTGCATGGCTGCAAATGGCCGACCCGCCGCTGATGGTCTATGCCCAAGGAAATTTGGCACTCCTGTCGCGCCCATCGATGGCCATCGTGGGCAGTCGCAATGCCACTCGGCAGGGCCTCGACAATGCACAAGCTTTTGCTGAAAGCCTGAGTTGCAGCGGGCTGGCCGTGGTCTCAGGATTGGCGCTGGGCATCGATGCTGTTGCCCACCAGGGCGCCCTGAAAGGTTCTGGCAGCACCATCGCCATCATCGGCACCGGGTTAGATCGGGTCTACCCCAGGCAGCACATTGCCTTGGCACACCAGATATCCGAAGAGGGCCTGATGCTGAGCGAATACGCGCTCGGCACGCCGCCACTGCCTGCTCACTTCCCCCAGCGCAACCGGCTGATTGCCGGCCTCAGCATGGGCACCGTGGTGGTGGAGGCCACTGTGCAGTCAGGCTCACTCATCACAGCACGCCTGGCCATGGAGGCCGGCCGGGAGGTTTTTGCCATTCCAGGCTCCATCCATTCCCCTCAATCTCGGGGTTGCCACGCGCTCATCAAGCAGGGGGCCAAGCTGGTGGAGCAAGCCCAAGACATCCTGGAAGAGCTCCACTGGCATCGACAAAGCCCGGCGAGCTCGCACCCAATCACTGTGGAGAAGCCAAAGGCTCTTAGCCCAGAAGCCCCTCCCGACGCTCTCCTGCAGGCCCTGGGCTATGACCCCATCGGGCTAGATGCGCTGGCCGCGCGCACCGGCTGGTCACCCCAAGAGCTGAGTACCCGGCTGCTCGACTATGAGCTGAATGGTGTGATTGCAAGGCTTCCCGGGCAACTGTTCCAACGGGTAGCTCGCACTTGATGGCCAAGACCCAGCGAGCCCCGGTGGGGCCTCACTGGGTCTTGGCCGGCCTCCTGTCACGAAGCCCTGGCCTCGCGATCAATTAAGAAGTGGTCGCTGTGTCCTTTGCATTGCCGAATCTTATTTTTAGATCTTCGATTGAAATCCCGGGCTTATCACCTCGGAGAGCGTCAAAAACTTCCGGCGTGATGCTTTTCAGAAGGGATGCTACCTTGGGGTCAGTCGAGTTGATGTTGTCCAGCAGGTCAGCCAACTCCAGCCCTGTGATGAGGCCGTCCGGGTTCCCATTTTCACCAGGGCGATCCAACGCAGCTGGGTTGGCCAGAATGTCTTTGGCGACCTTTTCCACCGTGGCCGCGTCTGCGGGTGGTCGTGCTGGCATTTCCAAACCAAAAAGCTTTGCGACCTTCTGAAGCTCAATCACCGGGTTTCCATCTTGGCAAAGCTGGTCAAAAATTTCCTTGGTGATGGCCTTGAGCCCAGCCTTGGCGTTCTCTGGCGTGTTCTTGTCCTCGATCCGAGCCTGGATGTCTGCCAAGCTCACCCAATCATCGTGGAACCCGTAGCGGTTGGCACCATGGTTTTGGTACGCCACATCAAGCGCCGGGGAATCATTGAGCAGAAGCTTCGCCGCCCGCTTCAGTTGAGGATCCGGTTGAGTGGGCGACTGAGCCTCCGGGACTTCCGGTGCCGGGTTGCTGCCATCTGTTGGCGGGAATCTTGCTTGGAGGTCGCTGATGACGATTCCTGGTTTGTCCCCCCGAAGTGCATCAAAAATTTCAGGGGTGATTTTCTTGAGGGCCGCCTTGGTTGCATCATCGACTGTTGGGTCATCCAACCGGGCGACCAAATCAGTCGCCGAAATGAAGCCGTCTGCTCCATCTGGACTTTGGTTGGCCGCATAGTACTTGTCAGCAACGTCCAGGTTGGCTTGATCCGCCAAAAGGGCAGGCGCCACCTCCATTGCCACCTTTTTAGTGGCCTCGTCCACAACCTGACGCTCGGGCATCGGGAGGCTAAATGTTTCCGCCAAAG
>CANHBY010000250.1 GCA_947458895.1 Burkholderiales bacterium
AGTTTGCCAAACTCAGCGACGAGCAACTCACCGCCAAGACCGCTGAATTCAAGCAACGCCACGCCAATGGCGAAACCCTCGATCAATTGCTGCCTGAGGCCTTTGCAGCGGTGCGCGAGGGTAGCAAACGGGTCCTGAAGATGCGGCACTTCGATGTGCAAATGCTGGGCGGCATGACACTGAATGCCGGCAAAATTGCCGAGATGCGAACCGGTGAGGGTAAGACCCTCATGGCGACCTTGCCGGTGTACCTCAATGCCATCGCTGGCAAGGGCGTTCATGTCGTCACGGTGAATGACTACCTGGCCCGCCGCGATGCCGAATGGATGGGCAGGCTCTACAACTTCATGGGCCTGAGCGTGGGGGTCAACCTGCCCCATATGTCGCGTGCGGAAAAGCAAGCTGCCTACGCTGCTGACGTGCTTTACGGAACCAACAACGAATATGGCTTCGACTACCTCCGAGACAACATGGTGCAAGACGTTGCCGATCGCGTTCAGCGCGGCTTGTTCTACGCCATCATCGACGAGGTCGACTCGATTCTGATCGACGAAGCGCGCACGCCGCTGATCATCAGTGGCCAGGCTGAAGACCACACTGAGATGTACATCCGCATCAATCAGGTGGTTCCACACCTGAAGGCCCAGATTGGTGAAGAAAACCTGCGTACCGGTGAAGGGGTGATCGAGCCGGGCGACTACACCCTGGACGAAAAAAGCCGCCAGGTTTACCTCACCGAAGCTGGCCATGAAAAAGCCGAAGAGCTGCTGTCCAAGGCCGGCCTGCTGGCCGAGGGGGCCAGTCTTTACGACCCCGCCAATATCTCCCTGATGCACCACGTGTACGCCGCATTGCGGGCGCACAAACTTCATCACCGCGACCAACACTATGTGGTTCAAGACGGCGAGATCATCATCGTTGATGAATTCACAGGGCGCTTGATGGCAGGGCGGCGTTGGTCTGAGGGCTTGCACCAAGCCGTTGAAGCCAAAGAGGGTGTGCAGATTCAAAGCGAGAACCAAACGCTCGCCTCGATCACCTTCCAAAACTATTTCCGCATGTACGGCAAACTGTCTGGGATGACCGGAACGGCCGATACCGAAGCCTACGAATTCCAAGAAATTTATGGGCTTGAGACGGTGGTGATTCCGCCCAACAGGCCCACCCTGCGCAAAGACGAGCTGGACCTCATCTACATGACACCGAGCGAAAAGTACACCGCCGTGGCGGCGGACATTCGCGACTGCCATGAGCGCGGCCAACCCGTATTGGTGGGCACCACCTCGATCGAGAATTCTGAGCTGCTCTCTGAGTTGCTGAAAAAGGCTGGCCTGCCTCACCGAGTGCTCAATGCCAAGCAGCATGCCAAGGAAGCTGAGATCGTGGCACAGGCTGGCCGCCCAGGTGTGATCACCATCGCCACCAACATGGCTGGCCGTGGTACCGATATTGTGTTGGGCGGGAACGTTGAGGCGCAAGTCCAGGCCCTTGAGGCCAATGGCGAGCTGGATGAGGCCACCAAGCTGGCGCAAATTCAACAATTGCGAGACGAATGGCTTGGCCTGCACGAGCGGGTCAAATCGCTGGGCGGCTTGCGAATCGTGGCCACCGAGCGGCATGAGTCTCGCCGCATCGACAACCAGTTGCGCGGGCGCTCGGGCCGCCAAGGTGACCCCGGCTCATCACGCTTCTACCTCTGTCTGGATGATGCACTGATGCGCATCTTCGCCGGCGACCGAGTGCGCGCCATCATGGACCGCCTGAAAATGCCCGAAGGCGAAGCCATCGAGGCCGGTATCGTGACGCGCAGCATCGAGAGCGCTCAGCGCAAGGTGGAGGCACGAAATTTCGATACCCGCAAGCAACTGCTCGAATACGACGATGTGGCCAATGAGCAGCGCAAGGTCATTTACGAGCAGCGTAACGAGATCCTCGAAGACCCGACCCTCGTTGAAATCATCGGTAATTTACGTGCCAGTACCATGGCTGACGTCGTGCGTGAGTTCGTGCCGGCCCAAAGCCTCGAGGAGCAATGGAACCTCAGCGGGCTGGAAAATATTCTGCGTGATGAGTGGCAGGTTCATGTGCCTCTCCAGCAGCTCGTCGAAAAAAGCGATTCGATCACCGATACCGAACTAATTGATCAAGTCGTGAAGGCCGCTGATGAGGTGTTCAACGGCAAACTGGAGCGCGTGGGCGCAGAGCAGTTCAGCCGCTTCATGCGCATGATCCTGCTCCAATCCATCGACAGCCACTGGAGAGAGCACCTCGCTGCGCTCGACTACCTGCGCCAAGGTATTCACCTGCGTGGCTACGCCCAAAAGAACCCCAAGCAGGAATACAAGCGAGAAGCATTTGACTTGTTCAGCAACCTGCTGCACGTGGTCAAAATGGACGTGACCCGCACGCTGATGAATGTGATGATTCAATCCAGTGAAGCGGTTGACCAGGCTGCGCAGGCCATCCAGGAGCAATCAGAGTTCTCCAATGTCACCTACACGCACCCCGCAGAGGACGGCGGTGTCGTGCAGGAAGTCGACCCCTCTACGGTGGTCGATATTCCGAAGGTCGGACGCAATGAGCCTTGCCCTTGCGGCAGTGGCAAAAAGTACAAGCATTGCCACGGCGCTTTGAATTAACGAGCTATCAGCCCCCCTGCACCGCGGGGGGGGGGCCAAGCGCATCAATCGTTGCGCTGCCAACTCACGCCATCATCAGTCACCAGAGCGTCCAGCGGTGGCTCGCTTGAAGCGGGGCGCAGCAATGGCAAGAAGCCATTCGAATAGCACAACCCCACCGTCACAGGACGAGATTTCATGGCCAGGATGCACCGGTCGAAAAACCCACCACCATAGCCAAGTCGCAAACCGGCAGGTCCGTAGCCTACGCAGGGTAGCAATAACATCTGAGGCTGAAAAACCTCGGTGTCTTTGGGCTTGGGAATGTCAAAGGCGTCCAGCTCCATGGGGCAACCTGGATACCAGATGTGAAACTGTAAGGTGCGGTGTTCTTTGTCGACTACCGGCAGGCCAATGCGCCGGCCGGGAACGGCCTCAGCCCAACGGTACAGAGCGGGCAAGGGGTCAAATTCACCCTTGATGGGCCAGTAGGCACCGATGGCATCCTCGCGCCGACCGGTCAGCCAGACGCGCAGCACACTTTGCAACTGCACGGCTCGCTCAAGGCGGTCAGGCAGCGCCAAACGGGTGGCAACCAACTTATCTCTCAGTGCCTGTCTTTCGTTGTCCAACATGATGTTTTCTCCAAGACCAGCGCCAGAACCCGCAACAGCGGGCCCTAGTGTCGTGTCAAGGCTCAAATGTCGTTTGATCGCGCCGCCATCAAGCCCGCTGGCTAGGCGCGACGAGGAGTCATAGCTTGGGCTATGACGACGAGAAGCAACGACGCCATCGGGTTTGAGGGCAAGC
>CANHBY010000251.1 GCA_947458895.1 Burkholderiales bacterium
CTGACACTGAACATCTTTCCACCTTGGCGATTGACCCCGCCGATTGGGGTGACTCGCCCCAAGCATTGCCCAATGAATCAGTGGCCTCGGAATACGAGCCCGAGGTGGGGGCCGGTGACCCCCTGACCACGATCGGCCACATCGGTCGCTACGCCCTCAAATATAAAATCGGTGAAGGCGGCCTGGGTTCTGTGTACGCCGCCTACGATCCCGTGCTGTCTCGCCTGATTGCCATCAAAACGCTTAACGTCGAAATTGAGGAGCGCAAGCGTTCTGACTTCAACTCGGTCTTCCTGAACGAAGCCCGCGCATCAGCTGGGCTGTCGCACCCCCACATCGTCACGGTGTTTGATGCTGGTGTGAGCACCGAGAATAAGGCGTACATCGCCATGGAGTTGCTTAAGGGCCGCGACCTGCGACAACTTAGAAAGGAAGGCTGGCGGCCCACCCATTCCCAGGTTGCGCTCATCGTACGCCGTGTCGCCGACGCCCTGGCCTACGCTCATAGCCGTGGGGTGGTTCACTGCGACATCAAGCCTGCCAACATCTTCATGGTCAGCCGCACCCAGCCGCGGGTGCTTGACTTCGGTATTGCCCGCGTCGCCCACCAACACGAAACGGTATCCCAGCAAGACATCATCGGGGGCTCGCCGTACTACAACGCGCCCGAGCAAATCCAGCAAAAAACCATTGACCGCCGGACCGATGTCTATGCCTTGGGTGTGGTGCTTTATGAACTGCTCACTGACCAAAAGCCCTTCCGTGGAGACAACCCGGAAGAGCTGAGGGAATCGGTCTTGAACCATGTGCCACCCCCTGCTCACACGCGAGGAATAGGGATACCCAAAGCCCTGTCAGACATTGCCGCCAAAGCCATGGAAAAAAACCCGGAAAATCGGACACCCTCTGCCCAGGTGATGGCCAAGGAACTACGCCAGTGGCTAGACGACTCCGGCCAGCTAGCCGAGGCAGACCAAGAACACTTCACACCGGCCCAAACACGCGGGGTGCTCGGGGTGGCCGCAGTGTTGGCGGCATTGATTGCCCTGGGTTGCTGGTATTGGTTTTCGCATCGCGCCGAGGCGATGGAATGGTCAACTGCAGTCAATGCGTCCCGCACCCCACCATTCACTGAGCCCATAGAGCTGCCCCGCAGCACAGAGCAGGCACCTGACGCCACGGTGCTGGCCACAGCATCAGATGCTGCGCTTTTTACAGGTGCGACCCTGACGTCCACACTGCCCCTCCCGCTGGCAAGTCAGCTGCCTTTGACACCCCCCCTACAGCTCATGCCGTTGTCGCCCTCCAAGCCCCGGGTCGTCTCGCTAGGCAGCGCTCCAATCGCCTCAAGCACTCCCACACGGCCGCCCACACGGCCGCCCGCGCGTGAGGCCATCCGGGATCGCAAAGCACGCGAGTCGCGAGAGCTCGAAACCATCGCAAATCAGGCGTCACCTGCACCCATCATCACCGGTGTTGTGCGCATTGCCGTCATGCCCTGGGGTCAGGTCGAGGTAGACGGTAACCCTGTGGGAATTGCGCCGCCTCTGAACGAAATTATGCTGCCCGAGGGTAAGCATCAAATCATCATCCGTAACACTGACTTCCCTCCCTACACCGCTTCGGTGAAGGTGGTCGCAGGGCACCCTTTGTCTATCAAGCATTCGTTTGGCCCATGAGAATCACACACACAGTCTTTGGCATCGCGCTCTCATTCAGCTTGATCGGTTGCGCGCTGACGCCCTCAGCCCCCAGCGCTATCGAGATAGCCGAGCGCCCCGGCGAAAAGGCCCTCTTGGCCGGCATACGTGCTTATGAAGATGCGCAGTACACCGACGCAGAGAGGCTGCTCAACCAAGCCCTGCAGATTGGCCTTGCCTCGGCCAAAGACCGCGCGGCGGCCCACAAACATTTAGCCTTCATCTTCTGCGCCACACGCCGAACCCCTGCATGCGAAGCCGCCTTCAAAGCCGCCAAACAGGCAGACAGCACCTTCGCCCTGAGCAAGTCGGAGGCCGGGCACCCGTTGTGGGGCCCGGTGTACGAGCGTCTGCAGCCATAGTCTCTCGCTCGGTGCAGCTTCTGCATGAGGTGTACTCTAGGGCGTGTCAGGGTCTGAATCAGGGATAATCCCATATAAGCTGCAGCACAATGCTGTACTGCTGATCCCTTCATGACCGAACCAGACTTTCGATTTTCTCTGCGGGTTTACTGGGAAGATACCGACGCAGGTGGTGTGGTGTTCTATGCCAACTACCTCAAGTTTTTTGAGCGCGCCCGCACCGAGTGGCTGCGCAGCTTAGGCTTTTCACAGGAACAAATGCGGCACAGCTTGAATGTGATGTTCATCGTCAGTGAGCTGTCAGTGAACTATCTCAAACCAGCTCGCCTGGACGACCTGCTCGAAGTGGATGTCACTCTCGAAGTGGCGCGTGCAGCTTCTTTGGTGCTGAGCCAACAAGCCTGGCGCGCAACACAGCGGGAACCCGAACTGCTCGGGAGAAGTCAAATCCGGATTGCCTGCGTCAATGCTCAAACACTCCAACCTCGCCGTATTCCCCAAGATCTTCTTCACCGCCTGAAATGAACCAAGACATCTCCATCATTAATTTGGTACTCCACGCCAGCTGGGTCGTTCAAGTGGTCATGCTAGGCCTGCTACTGACCTCTTTGGCCAGCTGGACCGTGATTTTCAGCAAGCTGTTTGGCCTGGCCGGCATCCGCTCAGGATCCGATGAATTCGAGCGAGAGTTTTGGTCTGGCAAGAACCTCAATGATCTTTATTCCGATGCCGGCCGCCGCGCCGAAACCACCCCCATGGAGCGCATCTTCGCCTCCGGGATGCGTGAAGTCATGAAGTCACACGAACGCCGTATGTCCGATGCTGGCGCGGTGCTCGACGGCGCTCGCCGGGCGATGCGCGCCAGTTTCCAGCGCGAGCTTGACGCCATTGAATCCAACCTGTCGTTCCTGGCCTCGGTGGGGTCAGTGAGCCCCTATGTGGGGCTCTTTGGTACGGTGTGGGGCATCATGAGCGCCTTCATTGGCCTGTCTAATGTGCAGCAAGCGTCGCTGGCTTCTGTGGCCCCAGGCATTGCCGAGGCCTTGGTGGCCACGGCCATCGGCCTCTTCGCGGCCATTCCGGCCGTGATCTCCTACAACCGTTTCGCCCGGCAAATCGACCGCATTGCCATGCAGTTCGAGACCTTCATCGAAGAATTCTCAAACATCCTGCAGCGAAACATGGCTCAAACAGCAGCCGGAGTAACCTGAGATGCCCAGTGTCAGCCCCCGCGGCGCAAGCTCCCGCAGACGCACCATCAATGAGATCAACATGGTGCCGTTCATCGACGTGATGCTGGTGCTGCTGATCATTTTCATGGTCAGC